>CAWUKP010000138.1:0-6846 GCA_963922975.1 uncultured Spongiivirga sp.
GTGTTCCGAAGAGTTTGCCGGCCTTAGTGAAGGCCAACCGCATTCAGGATAAGGTTGCTTGTGTGGGTTTTAATTGGGAACGTCCAGAGCAGGTATGGGAGAAGTTGCAGGAGGAACTCCACGAATTTCAACACGAAGTGAAAGGCGGAAACCATGAATTGATCGAATCTGAATTCGGAGATGTCTTGTTTTCCATGGTGAATTATGCACGTTTCTTAAAAGTCAGTCCGGAGAATGCGCTAGAGCGGACCAATAAAAAATTCACGAAACGTTTCCAATACCTCGAAGCCAAAGCGAAGTCGCTAGGTAAATCGCTAAAGGATATGACGCTTTCAGAAATGGACGTTTATTGGGAAGAAGCCAAGCGTTTATAATTGCTTCAGTCGTGACATTTTGGCTTGCCAAATAGCCAATGCATCTTTGTGCTTTGCTAAATTTTTGTACACTTCTTTCACCAACGGATTTTCTTCACTGGCATCCGAGAAAAACTGTAGATTGTTTTCCAACTGGTTGATTTCACCTTTTACTTCATCAATCTTCCGCGAAAGGAAGTTGCGCTCCTTTCGAAGGCCATAATCATCATCAACTAGGGCACTCAGACGTACATCGTACCGAATCATTTCTGCCTCGGTGCGCTCTAAGTTCAATTGCTTGAAAAACTCGTCTAAAGCCTTGTTGAACTTACCTTCAATAGCTCTTTTATTGAACGGCACACGGCCCAAAGCTTTCCAGGATGAAATTTGTTCTTTCAGCGTGGAGAGGTCTTTTTCAGTGTCTCCAGATAGTTTTAGTTTCTCGAAGGTATCTAGGAACTCTTGCTTCTCCTTAAGATGTGTCAACTCCTTTTGACTGGCTTTGTCCTTTTGGGCGTGCAAACGATCAAAATAGTGGTTGCAGGCAGCTTTGAATTCATTCCAAATCTTATCAGAGAATTTTCTGGGGACATGACCAATCTTTTTCCAGTCTTGCTGGATTTTTTTCATGATGGGAGTGGTCTTTTCCCAGTCTTCGCTGTCCTTTAAAGACTCGGCCAATTTGACCAACTCCTGTTTCTTGTGCAAATTATCTTGTTGGTCCTTTTTCAAAGACTTGTAGAAGGCGTTTTTATTGCGATTGAAGGCTCTCACGGCTTCTTTAAACGATGTCCATACCGCATCACTTTTTTTACGCGGAACTCTTCCTGCATTGAAGAAGGCTTCTCGCAAGGCCTCGATCTCTCGAATCTTCTTTTGCCAAGCCCCATGCGATGAAACTACTTCACTGCCCACCTCTTGGATCTTGGTAATAATCTCTTGCTTGCGAATTAAGTTTTGTTCGAAGGTTTTATCGAGATCTTTGAAATACGACTGTCGCTTGTCGTGGATCACTTTAGTCGCCTCGCTAAAGCGTTGCCATAATTCTTCTCTTTTCTCTCGGGCTACTGGACCAATTTCTTCTTTCCAAATGCGGTGGAGTGTTTGCAATTCTCTGAATGCTTTGCCAACATCCTCCATTTCGTTTAAGGCCTCCGCGCGTACAATGAGTTTCTCCTTTTCTTCCAGGTTGTGCTTAAAATCAAGATCTCGAAGATCCCGATTGAGGTGCAAAAAGTCATAGAAACGCTCTACGTGGTGATGGTAAGTGCGCCATACATTGTTGTATTGCGCTCTCGGAACGGGACCCACTGCACGCCATTGCTGTTGTAGTTCTCTGAAATGCTTGTAGGTGGTATTGATATTCTCCTCCACATTGATGAGCCCTTTGAGCTCCTCGATAATAGCGAGTTTTTGAGTGAGATTGTCCTTCAGCTTTTGCTCAAGTTCGTTGTAGTATTTGGTGCGTTTCGCCTTGTAGTCGTGGTATACGCTATTAAAGCGCTTTTTATGATCGTTGTTGTAATAAAAATCGATCTCATTACCGCCAGCCTCTACAAATTCGTGTTTCTTCTCTTCGTAAAGCTCTTGATATTTCTGGTTGAACTCGTGCCGAATTTCGTCTACGTGTTCTTTAATGGCCTGCACTTTTTCGTTCTTCACAAGCTTGTCAAACTCCATGACAAGGCCCGCTAAACTCATGCTGTGATAGTCTAATTTTGGAATTTCGTGCCGTTCTTGGGTAGATTCGTCTTCTGCATCTTCCGCCACGGTTTCATCCACCTCTTTCACAGCTTCTGAATGCTCTTCTGAAGTAATTTCACCAGTTTCTGGAGTAGCTTCTTCCCCTTCCGAAGACGGTAAAGCGGCATCTTCAGAAGCGACCTCTTCTGCCGATTCTGTGGAATTTTCTTCAGGACTAGTAGGGAGCGATTCGGGTGTACTTTCGGTCTCTTGTGGTCCATCTGCCTGAGGCAGGGTATCGTTTGGTTCTTCTAACATCCTTCTGCTTTTGGTTACGCAAAGCACTTCACCTATCGAAGATACTAAGCATCATCTGAACCGACAAGGTTTTTACAGATTATGGGGAAATTTCTGCTATTGCGTCCAAATCTCCCAAGACTTTTCAGCCTGTAGTTCCAGCATGCGCAAGCCATTCAGGGTTTGCGCTCCCTGAGCTTTTCCTAATTTTAGAAAGCGCGTTTCTGAAGGATTATAGATCAGATCGTAGAGTAAAAAGGTGTTGTCTATTTGGTCGTAAGGCAAGGTAGGAGCTTCCTCAATATTGGGATAGGTGCCTAAGGGCGTGCAATTGATGAGTAATGGATGATCTTTGAAGATGGAAGGATTTAAAGCCAAATCGTCATAGGAAAGTTGTTGTTTGTCTGGAGTTCTCGATACCCGAAAAAAGGAAATATTGAGGTCTTCCAAGGCGGCCATCACCGCTTTCGAAGCACCACCCGTTCCCAGGATCAAAGCCCGCCCATGATGTTCGGTTAACAAAGGAATTAAGGATTCTTTGAAACCGTAATAGTCTGTATTGTAGCCAATACGCCTTCCATCTTTTCCAAAAGCAATAGTATTCACAGCCCCAATCCGTTCCGCCAGCGGATCGAGTTCGTCAAGAAAAGGAAGTACCTCTTCCTTGTAAGGAATGGTTACATTCATCCCGACAAGATCTTCATGTTGGGTAATGGTTTGATCCAAAAGTTCGAGATGCTCCAAGTCAAAATTTTGATAGGAGTAATTCTGAAGATGCAGTGCCTCAAACTTTTTTGTAAAGTAACCCCTGGAGAAAGAATAATGGATATTCCTTCCCAGTAAGCCGAAGCGTTTATGAGGTCTTTCGTGTTCGTTTGCCATACCAATCTAGTGCCAGTACAATGAGAATACCAAAGATAACGAAACCCAGTGCGATCCATGTTTCGGAAGAAGTGAATTCAGGCCAGTAGCGACGATAATTCTGGACAATCATACTACCGTCTGATGCGCGAAGCACAGCTCCCGCAGCATCCTTTTTGTAGATGGTTTCCTTCCAGGGCCAAACAACACCCAGAGAACCTGTGATGAAGCCCATGATGGTGGCCGAAGTGATATTCTTAAAGTGTTTCAAGACGAAACTTAATAGGTGAGAGAATGTGACCAACCCTGCTAACGAACCAAGGGTGAAGACTGCGAGCACCTTCAAGAGGCGCAAACGTTGCGCATTATCTACAAATGAAAAATCACCCGTAAACACATCGGCAAAGGTGTCGTACAGCGCATTGACCGAATCGATTAACAGAAGGACATAGTTGCCTAACAAAATCAAGATAAACGACCCCGACAATCCGGGTAAGGTCATACCAGATACGCTGATCATTCCACAAATGAAAACAAACCACAGATTGTCATTTTCTTTCGCAGGACTTAGTAGGCTGATGCCAATACCCACGCTGGTACCAATGATAAAGGATAGGGCAGTTTTATAATTCCAGTTTTTGAAGTCTTTGGCGATGTACCAAATGGAACCGATGATCATGCCAAAAAATGCAGCCCAAACGAACAATTCTTTCTTTTCAATAAAATAGTCGAGTAGCTTGGAAACACTGAAATAGCTGATCACCATTCCTAAAATCAGAAGGCCTAAAAACCTACCGTGAATATATTGGTAAAAGCTCTTGAATCTACCGTTGATGAATAATTTGAATGCTTTGCCATTAACGCGCTGAAGGGCGTAGATAAATTCCTCATAAAAGCCTGCAACGAACGCAACAATGCCCCCTGACACCCCAGGAACTTTATTGGCCGTGCCCATGGCCAACCCTTTGATGACCAGAAAAAGTCTGTCGCTAAAGGTCCGAGCAGTGTTATACATGAGCGTTTTTGGCCAATTTTTCTAATAGGAAAATCACGGCAAAGCCTGCGATGGCAAGCAATACGGCCGCCAGAATTTGAGGGTCGCCCTCAAAGGCTCCCGGAGCTATACTTTTTTGTAGTAAAGGTACTTCCTCACCATGTGAATTGGTACGCCAGCTGAGGGTTTCCTTCCAAGGCCAGATTTTGTTCAATGAACCTACAATGAAGCCTGTAAGTACCGCTAGGGTTTGATTCTTGTAGTTAGCGAAGGTCCATTTCAGTAGTTTTGAAAAGCTCAGCAGTCCTACGACGGCTCCAGCACCAATGATGAAAATCGTTTTGATATCACGTTGTTCTACCGCTTCTAGTACGGGTTGGTATGCCCCGAGCAATACTAAAATGAATGCTCCTGAAATTCCAGGAAGAATCATGGCACAGATGGCAAGTGCTCCCGCCAGAAATAAAAACCAAGAAGCCTGAAGATTCGTGCCCAAAGGCGGTAAAATGGTGATGTAGTAGCCTACAACAGCCCCGATCAGGAGTAAAACGATCACACCCAGATTGAATTTCGTGATTTGCTTTAGTACATAGAGTACGCTTGCCACCACCAATCCAAAGAAGAAGGACCAGAGCAAGACAGGTTTATTAGTTAGCAGCCAACCAATTCCTTTGGCCAATGATAAAACACTGATGGCAATTCCAGTAAATAGTGCTGCTAAAAAGTTGCCATTCACATGCGCCCAAGCCGCTTTGAAGCCCTGCTTTTGAAGCAATTTGATACTGGTGAAGTTGATATTATTGATCGCCGTGATCAATTCCTCATAGATGCCTGAGATAAATGCGATGGTTCCACCTGAAACTCCAGGAACTACATCGGCGGCACCCATGGCCATACCTTTAAGTGCTACAATGAGGTACCCTAAAAGAGAGCGTTGCATAATTGACTGAGGTTAGCAAACGCAAATGTAGGGATTACGACGCAGATGATTTTCGATAGCTTGTTATAATATTCTTAACGCTATTTCGGTTGTAGATTTTGGGAAAATTGCGCGATAAAATTGTATGCCCTTCATAATCTCCCATCAACCCATTTTTAAGGTGAAACTGTGCTTTCACGGGTTGAGAAACGCTGTAATACAGCCCTGCCAGATGATAGCTGACCTCCGTATTGTCAGGGTAGAATTCAGTGGCTTGCAGCAGCGTATGAATAGCGTCTTCCGTTTCCCCCAAACGGTGCTGAACTTTGGCCCACATCAACCATGTTTGCAGTTCGTAATTACCCAGTTCGATAGTCTTTTTATAGGCCAGGTCAGCTTCTTCGAGAAAGTTTAATGCGGTATTGATCACAGCACTACGCTTCCAGTAGGCTACGTTTTCAGAATCAATATTGATGGCCTTGTTAACGTAGTATTTCGCTTTTTGGAAATTTTTCTGTTCGATATGATAATCAGTGATAGCCAGCCAACCCTTGTCTAGCAGGGGATCTTCATGAATGGTCTTCTTGAAAAGCTCCATAGCAATCTTGTGGTTGCCCAGTTGCTGATGACAAAGTCCCATGCGCAAATAGGCGAAGGAGGTTGGATCGTCTAATTGCAGCGTGATCTCGTATTGTTCTAGAGCTTCGTTGTAGCGTCCTAGCTGTTCTAAGATTTTTCCTTTTTCAAGGTAGGCGCCCACGAAGGAATCATCACAAATCACTGCAAAGTCAAAAGAAGAAAGTGCTTCTTTCAGCATCTCCTTTTCAATGAATTGCTTGCCCAGTTGATGCCACGCTACTTCACAATATGGATTTCTCTCCAAGAAATCATTGAGGAAGGAGATCGCGCCATCGGCATCTTGCAAATAGTCAAAGCAGTAGATCACATTGTACAAAGCAGAATAATCCTGTTCATCGTCTTGCAGGCATGCCATAAAGCATTCTTTGGCTTTTCCGTATTGATCAAGGAAAAGATACTCCATGCCCAAAAGTGAATGTACATCAGAAGGATCGTCTGTATAGCTCAGTGCGATGCGCAAACAATCGATGGCTTTTTCATGCTCGTCTCTTTTGGAGAGAATACTTGCTTTTTGAATGAAAACCTCGTCGTTATTGGGTTCTACCTCGTAAAGTTGGTCCAAGAGCTTTTCCGCCGCATCTAGTTTGCTCTCAAAAATGAGCAATTCGATCTGAAGTAGTTTCAATATGGTATTCGAAGGGTGCTGTTCTAATCCGAGTTTGATGGCTTTCCTAGCGAGGGCTACCTTGCCCAATTCCAAGTAGTATTGGATGATGTTTTCAAACTCTTGCGAATCGAAGAAGAACACGCTGTTGGTCTTCAACATAGACTCAAACTTCGTTATCGCCAGATTATCGTCTTCGAATGATCCATATTGCATAGGCGAATCGTTTTGCATTAAGACTAGTTTAAATGTAGTATTTGATCTATTTGATTTCTGAGGTGGTTGATGTTGTTTTCAACAAAGTAATCAACACACGCTTTTTGGTTGGAAAGTCAGATGATTAGTCGGCTGAAGGCCTTTCAGCTTTCATTCAATACATCAAGAATGATACCACAACCTTCACGAATCTCCGCTTCGGAAATGATCAGTGGTGGTGTGATGCGTACCGCTTTGGGCTCAAATAATAGCCAAAAAAGGATGAGTCCTCTTTGCTGTG
>CAWUKP010000139.1:0-6667 GCA_963922975.1 uncultured Spongiivirga sp.
GGACTGTATATTTCGTCTACCGCAGGGGCAAGCAGTACTGGTTATGCTGGGCAACCTAGTGGTTCTTCAGGAAATTGGGTAACACCTTTGGCGGCTAATTCCAGTGGTCAGATATTTGCTGGATACAATCGTTTGTATCGTTTGAATGGAAGTGAAAATGGTTGGATCTCTCAAGCCAACCTAGGTGCACCAGCTAGTTTGATTGAGATCGCGCCTTCCAATGATGCGCGTATGTACATTGCTGTGGGAGGTCAGTTGAAGCGCAGTGATAATACAGGTGCTGGTGTAACCGACGTGTTCGCTTTTGGAGATAGTATCAAAGGAATTGCCATTCACAATACCGATCCAGATACCGTTTGGGTAACGACCAATTCCGCGGTGTTCAAATCGATAGACGCTGGAGTTTCCTTTACCAATATCACTGGAAACTTGCCAGTAACTGACCGCTATATGTTCCTCAACGATATTGTACATCATCCAGGACATCCGCAAGATCCTTTATATCTAGCTACAAGCTTAGGTGTATACCGAACGGTGGAAGGAGGACAATGGACGCCTTTCTTCAACAATCTACCTACCACGATTGTTACGGATTTGGAATTAAATGCGGCAGACGGTTCCATCACCGCGGCCACCTATGGTAGAGGGATTTGGCGTTCTTCCATTCCGAGTTGTACCACCATTACTGTTGATCAAGCCATAGCTGTTGACGGCGGCACCGCCCAGCCAGGTAGAACGATTGACCTTTGTACGGGACAATCCATTACCTTAGAAGTGACGGACACCTCAGGAACCAATCCTTCGTATTCTTGGTCTGGACCTAACGGTTTTTCGGCAACAGGTACCTCGGCAACCATTAATGGATTGTCGTTGGCAGATGCCGGTGAGTACACAGTATCTATGAATTCTGGTGCTGCTTGCGGCCCAGAGGATTACACTTTTGTAGTTTCCTTGGAAGAAGCATTACAACCTTCCGCTTCAGATGAAGTGGCTTGCGAAAATACAACTGCTACACTCCTTGCCTCTGGTAGTACAGATTTTAAATGGTACGACTCGGATACGAGCAATACACCTGTGGCAACAGGTAGCTCTTTTACCACGCCGAATCTTACAGCGAACACTACCTATTATGTATCGGGAGTTTCTGCTATTATTGTAAGCGAAGCAACGGCTTCTCCTGGTGTCAACTCTGCAGCAGACTACAATAATAATCCTGGAATGATCTTCAGCACAGAAGATGATATTACACTTCACAGTTTCACCGTTTCGGCCATTCAAGCAGGATCCAGAACCATTGAAGTGAGAGATGCTTCTGGGGCTTTGGTGGCTACTACTACAGTGAACATACCTGTTGGCCAGTCTTTGGTAACTGTGGATTTCGAAATTCCTAAGGGCGATAATTATGTAATACAAATGCCGGCTGGCGGCTTGTTTCAGCTGAGACGAACACCTAGCGGTAGTGGGGTAAATTATCCCTACACTTCGCCAAATAATATTGTGTCTATCACTGGGAATACGTTCAATGCACCAGATTTCTATTATTTCTGGTACGATTGGAATTTCACCTCAAAAGGGGGTCAATGTGAGTCTGTAAGAACGCCCGTTGCCGTAACTGTGAATAGCGATAATCCAGATCTCTCTGATGGGGATACTACCTACGCTATTGATGGTGGAAGTGCCGTTCCTTTTAGCGAAGGAGCGACCATCACTGTGAATGAAGGATCGGATCTTGAACTAGAGCTTCCAGCTGCTGCTTTTAGTGGAACGCTGCAGTGGAATAGCCCTTCCGGAGCGAGCTATACGACCAATACGGTTTCCTTGAGTAATTTACAGGATAACGGGGCCGATGAAGGTGCGTGGACGGTTGATATCACTTTTGATCCCAATTGTGGAATTGCTACGCAAACGGTTAATTTCAACTTGATGATCGATGGAACCTTAGGCCTAACAAACAATCAAATTGAAGGTTTCGAGCTCTTCCCAAATCCAGCGAGTGAAACATTGACACTACGTGCGGCTATTTCGTTGGAAGATAGTAAGGTTCGTATCATAGACCTTTCTGGACGAGAAATGGTGCAAGATTTGAGTGTGGGAACGCGTCAGGGGAATACCGTAGAATTGAACATATCATCGTTGGCCAATGGCGTGTATTTCATCATTTTGGAAGTGGATACTGCCAAAGCCATTCGAAAACTGGTTAAGAAATAGTACATTCTATTGTGAAAAAGAGCCTGCCTAGTGCAGGCTTTTTTTATGCGAAGACCCAAAAGGAATCACCTCTTGATTCACCAGCACAAAAACACTGTCTTTTTGGGTAGGCTGAACAATAAACTTACCCGTAAAAGCACCAAAGGCGGGCAACATCAGCCGTTCGGGAGTTTGATAGAAGCAAGGGAGGCGCATCGATTGCTTTCCAGTGCCTTTTAGGCGCACTCCAGGATGCACATGACCGCAGACGTTTAATGTATCTGGGATATCTTCTGGATGATGTGTTAACGAAAAACCGTGTAACAATAGTCGGTCTTCTAACTGTATGCCCAAGGTCTCGTAGCGCTCTGCTGGGAGAATGTCGTGATTGCCCGTTATTAAAAGGAAATCATTGGACTGCCGTTGTATCCATTGCTCGAACAATTGCCACTCGCTATTGAGAAAACTATGGAATAAATCACCTAAAAAACAAACGACTTTCGGATTAAAAAACGCAATCAATTCATCGAGCTTTTGGAAATTATGATGGGCCACATCTTGCGGAACAGGGATGCCGTGTTTTCTAAAATGGGTTGCCTTTCCCAAATGCACGTCTGCGATGAGTAGCATATCTTCTTGATGCCAAAAAGCAGCACCATGATGGTGCAACGTAAATTGGTGTGAGTTCAGTTCTAGAGAATAGGTCATTTTTCAAATTGCAATTGCATTTTTTTGATGCGATCAATAAGACTCTCCGAAGATAAGCGTTCGCGTGATAATCGATCGGTAATGATGGGAAAACTCAAAGGCGTTGGTTTCTTGCAAGCTTTCCAAATAATGGTTTGCGTTTCGATGCGTTCCAGTGCTTGCAGCAAACGGCCTTCCTCCAGTTGGTGCTCAAAGGTTTCGGTAAAGGCTTGTTGGTACAACAAATTATCAGGTTCAAAATCGCGAAATACATTGAAAAGCAATTGAGAACTGGATTGCAAATGCTTCATCTTCAGCCCCTTATCAGGATATCCTGTAAAAACTAAGCCTGAAATTACTGCAATATCTCGGAATTTACGCCGTGCCATTTCTGTGGCGTTCAAGCTTTTTTGAAGATCTTCATGCATATATTCTTTGGTGAACAGATTATTATCGAGTACCATTTCGATATCCAACTCTTTATCGCTCAGTAATTCAAAGCCATAATCGTTAAATGCCAATGAAAAAGTAATGGGGGAAAGTAAACTGAAACGATACGCTAATAGACTGCCCATGGCCTCGTGTACAAAACGCCCTTCAAAAGGATAAATTAAGGTGTGGTATCCTTCTCTTGTTTTGAAAGTTTCAATGAGCAATTCGTTTTCATTCGGGATGATACTTTCGCGCTTTTGGCGCTCAAAAATGTGGCACAGTGATTTAATCTCTCTGGAAACCTTTTCGCCGTCGCCCAAATTGCCTTTGTACAACTCTTCACGTAACAGTTTACTCATTTGTGAAGTCAGCGTCATTCGTCCGCCCATCCAGCTAGGTACTTTAGTGGTCCGTTTTTTGGATTTTCGCACTTGTACCACCATATCGCGAATACGCACCAATTCTAAATTACGTCCTGCAAAGGTGAACACATCTCCAGGATTGAGGCCTGCCACAAACCATTCTTCAATGGTACCAATATGCCCTCCACCCACATATTTCACAGAAAGATTCGCATCACTGACGATGGTACCTATAGAAAGTCTATGACGCATGGCCACCCCTCGATGATTCACTTTGAATTTTCTGTCGGCTTCGATTTCTACTTTTTTGTATTCGTCGTAGTTCTGTAGACTCTGACTACCTATGGTGATGTGATTTAAAATCCATCGCCATTGTTCTTCGGTAAGTGCTTGAAAACAGAAGGTAGCACGTATTTCCGGAAATATTTCATTGGGAAAAAAACCATCGGAGACGGCTAGCGTGACCAGATATTGGATCAACACATCGAAGCTATTGAGGTACGGAAAGCGATCTTCTACGGTGTTCTCTTTGACAGCACGTTGCAGTGCAGAAGCCTCGATTAATTCAATGGCGTGGGTGGGAAGAAAGTAAATAAGGCTTTCTTTTCCTGGCTGATGCCCACTTCGCCCTGCTCTTTGTAAAAAACGTGCGACACCTTTTGGACCGCCAATTTGTACAATCGTCTCTACCGGAGCGAAATCAACACCCAAATCAAGGCTGGAGGTGCAAACTACCGCTTTTAGGCTTTCGTTGCGGATCGCCTCTTCCACCCAAAGACGTGTTTCTTTGTTGATGCTGCCATGGTGCATGGCAATTTCACCAGCAAACTCCGGATACTTTTCTAAAATCTTTTGAAACCAAATTTCACATTGCGAGCGTGTATTGGTGAAGAGAAGGGTCGTTTTACTTTTTTTGAGGATGGGTATCACAGCATCCAACAAATGAAGTCCAAGATGTCCTCGCCAAGGAAAGGTTTCCATCTTTTTTGGGATGATGGATTTCACGGTGATCTTTTTCTTCAAATTGGCTTTAATGAGCGTGGAATTTTGAAAAGCTACTGAATTCGGACCCAGCAGTACTTCCATGGCCTGTGTGAGATTGCCAATAGTTGCGGAGATGCCCCAAATTCGCAACTGAGGAGCGACAGTTTTCAATCGTGAAAGCGCCAACTCGGTCTGCACCCCGCGCTTGCTTCCTAGCAATTCATGCCATTCGTCGATGACCACTGCTGTACATGCTTCAAAGGTCTTTTTGTAGTTTTTAGAGGCCAGCAAGAGGTGCAGGCTTTCAGGAGTTGTAATCAAGAGATCGGGCATACTTCTTCGTTGAGCAGCGCGTTCTTTTTGGGAAGTATCACCCGTTCGAATACCTACTTCAAAAGGAAGTTGGAGGTCGTCGCACAAACGTTGGGTAGCTTGTTGAATTTCCACCGAAAGTGCGCGAAGTGGAGTAATCCAAATGGCTTTTAGGCCTCGTGTGTGTTTCGTTTGATAGTCTGGATGATGCTTGATATAGTTTAACACAATGGCAAACCAGAGGGCATAGGTTTTTCCACTACCTGTGGGCGCGTTGAGCAGCCCGTGTTTTCCCTGCAGAAAAGCCTCCCAAGTTTGTTTTTGAAAGGGAAATGGTTTCCAACCTTTTGTTTGAAACCAATTTTGGGCGATATGTAGCAGTTCTTTTTTATTCATGTTTTCGATCCAAATTGCTCCTTCCCTTCAACAAGGGAAGGTGGATTCACCAAAGGTGAAGACGGAAGGGTTGGACGAAGAAGAATTACTTTCGGATTCTTTCTGTCGCTACCTTTGAACTTAACGGCGCCCACCCTTTCCGCCCCGATTCTCCGGGACACCTTTCCCGAGCCAGGGAAAGGAATTGTGATCAATACCTAAATGTACTTTTTACTTCTTCTAATACTTGTGTTAAATGGTCAAAGATTCTCTTATTTTCGAACCTGAGAATGCTAAACCCCAGTTCTTTCAGTCTTTCATCCCTTTTTTCATCCTTTAGTTGAGCGGAAGGATTGTCGTGTACTTCTCCATCTAATTCTATGATTAGTTTTTCAGAGGCACAGTAAAAGTCTACAATATAATTTTCAATGCTATGTTGTCTTCTGAACTTTCTACCTTCCAATTTTCGTTGTTGCAAATGTTTCCAAAGAAAAGCTTCAGCAGGAGTAAGGCTCTTTCTGAGGTCTCTGCGGAAATCTTTTAATTCTGGTTTATTGTGCTTTTTCATTTCCCTTACGGTATGTTTTCCTTTCAAAAAAGGAAGGTTAGCATAGAAAGGACTGACTGAGGAAGATTACTTTCCGATCCTTTCCGTCACTGACTTTGCATTGAGCGCCATCCACCCTTTCCGTCCCGATTTCTCGGGACACCTTTCCCTCGCCAGGGAAAGGAGCTTTAAATTATTAACTTTTTCAAATCATCTAACGTATTGGCTTCTTCTATCTTTTTATCTCTTCGCCAGCGATGAATTCTCGGAAAACGCACAGCTACGCCACTTTTGTGGCGGGAAGACTTGGCAATTCCTTCGAAAGCGATTTCAAAGACCAATTGCGGCACTACCTGACGTACGGGACCGAAGCGATCTACAGTATGGGATTTAATGAATTTGTCCACCTCTTTGAACTCTGCATCCGTGAGTCCGGAATAGGCCTTTGCAAACGTTATGAGTTCGCCTTCTTTCCAAAGGCCGAAGGTATAATCGGTAAAGAGGTTGGATCGGCGTCCGTGGCCGCGCATCGCATAGGTGAGTACTGCATCGATGGTTAATGGATCTACCTTCCATTTCCACCAATCGCCCTTTTTTCGTCCTACTTGGTACGGAGAGTCCAGGCGTTTGAGCATGAGGCCTTCGCTGCGTTGCGCTCTCGATTGCTGTCGCTCTTTGGTAACCTCTTGCCAGGAATTAAAAACCTTTCGCTCAGATAGCAGTAGTGAATCGTGAGTTGTTTGTTGATAAAGAGCTTCCAAAAATTGACGGCGCTTTAAAA
>CAWUKP010000140.1:0-6645 GCA_963922975.1 uncultured Spongiivirga sp.
AACGGGCCGTTTGAATTATGATACGATTGCTGATGTGGCCGAAAAAGAAAAACCACAACTGATCATTGCAGGTGCTTCTGCCTATTCTCGAGATATTGATTTTGAAAAGTTTCGTCAAATAGCAGATAATGTTGGAGCTCTTTTGCTTGCAGATATCTCGCATCCTTCAGGTTTGATAGCCAAGGGAGTCTTAAATGATCCACTTCCGCATTGTCATGTGGTAACGACCACTACCCACAAAACCTTACGTGGTCCGCGTGGTGGTTTGATTATGATGGGGAAGGACTTTGATAATCCGTTTGGGTTGACCTTAAAAAGCGGCAAAGCCAAAAAAATGTCCTCGCTCTTTGATTCAGCGGTATTCCCTGGAAATCAAGGCGGACCGTTAGAGCATATCATCGCTGCCAAAGCGATTGCCTTTGGCGAAGCCTTGACTGACGAGTTCTTGCACTACATCATTCAGGTGAAGAAAAATGCACAGGCGATGGCCAAGGCGTTTGTTGATCGCGATTATCATCTGATCTCTGGCGGCACTGACAATCACATGATGTTGATTGATTTGCGCAACAAAGATGTCACCGGAAAGCTTGCCGAAGAGGCGCTTGGAAAAGCAGAGATCACTGTAAACAAAAACATGGTGCCGTTTGACGACAAGAGTCCGTTTGTTACCTCAGGAATTCGAGTGGGAACAGCTGCCATCACCACTCGTGGTATGGTAGAAGAAGACATGGAAGCTGTGGTTCATCTGATTGATGAAGTCATCAAAAATCCGGAGCACGAAGCTACTTTAGAAGGTGTTGCCAACCATGTGTATCGCCTTATGGAAGGGCGTCCGTTATTTAAGGTTTAGTACGATCCACTAATCATTATTTTTAACGTTGTGCGGTAGTACTTCCTCAGGGAATGGGAAGAGAATGGTCGAATTCTTTTCTGCCGCAATATTGGAAAGTGTTTGATACAATCGAAGCTTAATAGCTGATGGTGATTGATCGATGAGCTTCCCAGCCTCCAGTAACTTTCCAGCCGCTTGTTCTTCGGCTACGGCTAAGATAATGCGCGCTCTTCTAGAGCGTTCCGCTTCTGCTTGATTGGCCATCATTCGGCGCATGTTTTCGGGCAATTGAATGTCTTTGATCTTAACATCGATAATTTCGATGCCCCATTCGTCGGTTTCTTTTTCAACAATTGCTTTGATGTTTTTGCCCATTTCTTCACGCTTTGACAGAATCGTATCCAATTCTACCTTCCCACAGACATCGCGCAGCGCTGCTTGCGAAAGCTGTGTAATGGCGAAGGAATACTCTTCGACTTCCAATACGGCCTTTTCTGGATCATTGATACGGAAGAAAACCACCCCGTCGATACTACAAGGCACATTGTCTTCGGTCATGACTTCTTGTGAAACGATATTGATCGTAATCACCCGAATATCTACTACTTGAATGGTTTCCACAAAGGGAATAATCCACCGAAAACCTGGCTTTAAGATTTTCACATACTTACCAAAGCGGAACTTGATGGCGCGTTTGTATTCGAAAATGATGCGAATTCCCAAAAGAAGGAAAACCGCAAAGATGACGGATAATACAGTTACAGGATTCATAAGATGCGTTTTTAGGTTATACGTTGTAGTCTTGCGATCCGCGCAAGTATCTTTATAAGTTATTGATTATTAGGGTGAAAAAGAATGATAATTGTCAAAATGTGCATCAGGAAGTATTACTAGCAAAGGCATTACCTTTAGCTCATGCAACAATTATTACTGATAGGAGCCGTCTGGCCCGAACCTACAGCAACCGCTGCTGGGCGGAGAATGTTGGATCTACTGCGTTTTTTCGGCAAGAACGACTGGAAGATCACCTTCGCTTCTGCGGCCGAGCGAGGGCAATATGCCATGGACCTCAATGCATTAAGTATTACGAGCCAATCTATTGAATTAAATGATGAAAGCTTTGATCGCTTCATTCAAGAATTGCAACCAGATGCTGTGCTCTTTGATCGCTTTATGACCGAGGAGCAGTATGGCTGGCGTGTTGCGGAATATTGCCCGTCAGCGCTTCGTATTTTGGATACTGAGGATTTGCATTGTTTGCGAAAGGGACGAGAAGAAGCTTTGAAGAACCATACTGCTTTTCAAATAGACAGTTTGTTATTGAGTGATGTAGCAAAAAGAGAATTGGCCAGCATCTATCGTTGCGATTTGAGCTTACTCATCAGTGAGGTTGAGGTACAAATTCTCAAAGAATTATTTCAGGTGAATGCAGACTTGCTTCATTATCTGCCTTTCATGGTAGATCAAAGCCCAAATCTTCAAGAACTACCCGATTCCCAAAGTAGAGAACACTTCATCACCATTGGAAATTTTATGCACCCACCCAACTGGGATGTTATATTGCAACTGAAGCAACATATTTGGCCCTTAATCCGCAAGCAGCTACCCCAGGCTGAGTTGCACATATATGGCGCATATCAGCCAAAAAAAGCACATCAATTACACAATGAAGCGGAGGGTTTCGTGCTAAAAGGGTGGGCAGAAAACGTTCAGGATGTGATGCAAAATGCACGTGTATGTTTGGCGCCCCTTCGGTTTGGTGCTGGATTGAAGGGAAAATTATTTGATGCCATGCAGCAAGGAACGCCCATCGTCACCACAGAAATTGGCGCTGAGGGAATCTCTGGTGATTTGCCTTTTGCAGGAAGTATTTCAGACGATATTGAAGCATTTGCGCACGAAGCAGTCAACTTATATCGAGACGAAGCTAGTTGGAAACGAGCGCAACAAGCAGGAAACAGTATCCTTAGTACGCGCTTCCAACGTGAACAGCATGAACCTTTATTTATGCAACGACTTTTGTCTTTAGAAAAAAATATCGATGCTCATCGTCAGCGCAATTTCGTTGGGAGCATGCTGCAGCATCATACCCTTCAAAGCACTAAATACCTTTCAAAGTGGATTGAAGAAAAGAACCAGCATGCTGATTAGGTCAATGGGTACTGAAAACACTTTTAGGCATGTGCATGGTGACCAGCATATTGGGTAAATCCACTACTTCTGCAATCTTCAAGTCGCCCGCCAGTGAGCAGAGCGCATAGGCCTCTTCGGTAGACATGCCGTGCTCCGATTTCAGATAATTCACCATATATAAAGTAGCTTTCTTGGCTGCATCATCAATAGTTGGCGCAAACCCTGTGGTAGCGTAGTAGTCCTCCGTTTCGTACTGCGGTTCTTCGATGCGTTTATTTTTGATTAATTCAATTTGATACACAATCCGCAGCGGACATTCAATGGCCGTACCGCACACTTCGCCTAAGCCCTGAACGGCATGTCCGTCGCCAATCGAAAAAAGTCCGCCTTCCACAAAAACCGGGAAGTACACCACGGTGCCTTCGGTCATATTCGGATCGTCCATATTACCACCATTGGCCCGTGGGGGAATGGTACTGAGTAATTCTTCAGTATTGGGTGCAACACCCATCACCCCAGGAAAAGGATTCAGGGGCAATTCAATACCGTCTTTAAAAGTCACGTGGGTCCGCTCTTTTCCAAGCTCATACAGCTTTAAATATTTCGCGTCCAAGGTATCTGCTAAAAATCCGAATCCAGGTAAAATAGCGTTCCATCCCCAATCGCCCAATTCAATTGTATGCAAGGTCACTTTGAGCACATCGCCTGGAAGGGCATTTTCAACATACACAGGTCCTGTAAGCGGGTGGATCGGTTCGAAATCTAAAGAATCAAGCGCTCCTATGGTGGAATGCATACTGAACTGCCCGTCGCTCGCTTCTTCGGTAAAGGCTTCAACAATAGCGCCGGAGTTAACAGTCAATACTGGTGGAATGGTCTTACTGAATTTATTGTGTGTTTGATCGGTGGTGAGGGAGTATTGCTTTGGGGGAATCGCAGCAGTCGTTGCTTCTGAAGGTGATTGGCGCTCAGTAGTAGTTTCTTTGCATGAAACCGTAGCTAGTAGTCCCAGGCATACTAGGGATAGGGATGTATTTTTCATTTTGAAAGCGTGGTTAGTGTTTTAAAGATAGCCATTAAAATCGAGCTTCTATTTATGCTGTAATGAATAAACCCCGCTTTCAGCAGTTGCTTTGAGCGGGGTTATTCTTGTCCGCGCTGAGGCGGAACCAACCAACCAAAATGTATCATCTTCGACTAATCGTCGTCGTTGTCTCTTTGTTGACCACGGTTTCTGTAGTAGAACTGGTCGTCATCGTCCCAGTCATCATTATCCCAGTCATTGAAATCGTCTCCAAACCCAATGTTATCATAGCCATCGGAGCCGTAGATACCGCAATGTCCTGGTTTTACATTTCCGCGGTGCCAAAGCAATCGGCCCCATCGGCTGTATCTCAACTGTAAACCTCCAATTTGTGTAAGGTTTCCGTGTCTTCCGTAGCGCATATAGACAGAGCCAATTCTTTTCACACGTCCGAAACGATCATAATTCACGAAGGTGTTTCCGACTCTTCTAATTTTTCCAAATCGATCATGTTCGATTCGGATACCGAAACCAGCTCTACGGCTGTTGTAGTTGAACCTAACTCCAGGAGCACCAAAAGTGGTATTGACGCCACCTCTTCGCCCTCGACGGTACACACTTCGATGCGTGTTGAAGTCGAATTCCCCATTAGGGAACACATAAAAGCTGACCCCACGCTCTACAAAATGAATGGGCTGTACATTACGATAGCGTTTAAACAACCCGTTGTTGGTAGTTTCCGTTGCGATTTGCTCGCTGGCCTGTGATGAGGTTACACCTAGCAACAAACTCATCAGTAAGAGTGTAATTTTTCTCATAGTTTCCAAATTTTGGGTTTCGCCTACTCTTTAGCTTTTCGGCATACGCTATATGTCTTTTAGAAACCAACCATCGTGCCAAAAATATAAATCGCTAATAGTCAAATAGTTGACTTCATTTTTAACAATGAATTCTTTTTGTATTTTTATCCAAAGCACAGTCAATGCCCGACACCAACCATTGCAAGAACTGCGAAGCTTCATTTGACGAAAGCTTTGCGTATTGCCCGCATTGCGGACAAGAAGCAGCCGATAGATTGACATTTGGCGTATTATTCAGCAATACTATTAGCAATTATTTTTCGGTCGATGCACGCTTCTTCCGCAGTTTTATACCACTAATGCTCAAACCAGGTATATTGGCAAGAAAATTTGTAGACGGAAAACGGCTCTCGTTTCTGCATCCAGCACAGTTCTATCTTTTCATCTCGGTGATCTTTTTCTTTTTGTTTTCCTTCAGTGTTCGCGATGCGGATAAGAACTTGAGTGAATCGCTGGCGAAGGGTTTTGATACCGAAGAACCTACCGTGGAAGAAAAACAAGAGCAATCTCGACAAGATTCTATCGCCAAAATGCTTGCTGTGAAGGCGCTAAAGGACAATCAAAAGTTTACGGGAATGTCCGATGAAAAGCTGAAGGAATTGGATTCGATCATCACTAATGATGAGTCGAGTGGAACGAATGTTCATTTTGATTTTGATCGCAGCCGTTTGGACTCATTAATTAGCACAGGAGCTTCCAAAGAAGAAAAACTACTAGCCATGGGCATGGAGGCAGATGCTACGGGCTTTAGCAGGCGTTTTTATGAAAAAATGCTGAAATTCTATGAGCAAAAGGGCGGGGGTATTCTTCAGGCCATTTATGACACCATACCGATAGCCATGTTTTTGATCTTGCCCTTGTTTGCCTTTTTGATGAAGATTTTTTATTGGAAGCGCGCCACCTTTGCGCATCATATGGTCTTCAGCTTTTACTTTTTCACCTTTTTGTTTACCACCTTCTCAGTAATTCTGATTGCGGAATTATGGTTATTTGAGATTCCCGGTTGGATTCATGCTATTATTTACCTGTCCTTCCTAATTTATTTGCTAATTGCCATGCGGAATTTCTATAAAAGCAGCTGGTTCGGTGCCATAGTCAGAACGGGAGCCATTTCTTTTATACTCATGATTGTGGTGCCCTTTGTGGCTATTGGTATTATGATGGCTGGTTTTTTACTTTACTAAAAAAAGCTACAGCTTACCCTTCAAATATTTGCCAGTAACCGAAGCAGGATTACTCACTACTTCTTCTGGCGTACCTTGTGCAACGAGTTCACCACCTAATTCACCGCCTTCGGGACCGAGGTCAATGATGTGGTCAGCACATTTGATGAGTTCCAAGTTGTGTTCTACCACAATGATAGAATGTCCTTTATCAATCAAGGCATCAAAGGATTTCAACAGTTTTTTGATGTCATGAAAGTGAAGTCCTGTGGTGGGTTCATCAAAAATGAAAAGAGTTTTCTGTGAGTTGTTGCCCTTACCCAAAAACGAGGCCAATTTGATACGCTGTGCTTCACCTCCAGAAAGGGTAGAAGAAGATTGCCCTAAGGTCACGTAGCCCAGACCTACGTCTTGCAAGGGCTGTAGTTTTTGTGCAATCTTTTTTTGTTCTTGTTCTTTGAAGAAAGTAACTGCGTCGTCGATGGTGAGGTTTAGGATGTCGTCGATATTCTTTTCGCCTACAGTCACTTCCAACACTTCTTTTTTGAAACGTTTACCGCCACAAGTTTCGCATTCCAAATGCACATCGGCCATGAACTGCATTTCGATGGTTACTTCACCTTCACCCTTACA
>CAWUKP010000141.1:0-6645 GCA_963922975.1 uncultured Spongiivirga sp.
TCATAACGCACTTGTTTAATGTAAATGTTAGGTTTTGGATAGGACACTAGGTGTCTTCTTCTTCCAGTTCGTCAATTTCAACGTTCTGGTCAGGATCATTCTCCTCTGTATCTTCATCATCGTCTAAATCGAAATTCTCCATGGTATCGGCAAGTCTCTTACTTACTTTTACGAGGTAAACAGTGTCTTCAGTTTTCACCTCCACGGCTTCAATCACCTCGTTTTGTGCATTCCGAAATGTAATAATGTCGGTTTCATCGTAGCCATCTGGAAACTTCTCCACCAGTAGTTCCAAAATATCATTGTTCAGCTTTTGATAATCAACTATGATTCGTTTCATAAGGTTCTCAGCATGGTTTACATATCTAATAAATAGGCAAAGATCAAAGGCGCTACAATGGTAGCATCCGACTCGATGATGAACTTTGGTGTATCGATGTCTAGCTTACCCCAAGTGATCTTTTCATTGGGTACGGCACCAGAATAACTTCCATAACTGGTGGTCGAATCGCTGATTTGGCAGAAATAGCTCCAAAAAGGAGTATCAGTACGCTCCATATCTTGATACAACATAGGAACGACACAAATGGGGAAGTCACCAGCAATACCGCCGCCAATTTGAAAGAAGCCAATACCTTTTTCAGAATTCTCAGTATACCAATCAGCCAAAAAGGTCATGTACTCAATGCCAGATTTCATCGTACTAGCTTGCAACTCGCCTTTCATCACGTAGCTGGCGAAAATATTACCCATGGTACTGTCTTCCCAACCAGGCACAACAATTGGTAGATTTTTCTCCGCCGCGGCATACATCCAGGAGTCTTTTAGATCGATCTCATAATATGATTCTAAAACTCCTGAGAGCAAGAGCTGATACATAAATTCATGTGGAAAAAAACGCTGTCCGTTGGCCTCTGCGCTTTTCCAGATTTCGAAAATATGCTGTTGCAATCTTCGGAAGGCTTCTTCTTCTGGAATACAGGTATCTGTTACACGATTAAGTCCTTTTTCTAGAAGGTTCCATTCGTCTTGAGGTGTTAGATCTCGATAGTTCGGTACACGTTGGTAGTGGCTATGTGCTACCAGATTCATGATATCCTCTTCCAGATTGGCTCCTGTACACGAAACAATATGCACCTTATCTTGGCGTATCATTTCCGCGAAGATTTTGCCCAATTCGGCCGTGCTCATGGCACCAGCCAGAGAAACGAGCATTTTGGCGCCACTTTCTAATTGGGTTTCATATCCTTTGGCTGCATCTACCAAAGCCGCAGCATTGAAATGCAGGTAATACTTCTCGATGAACTGTGAAATAGCTCCTTTAGTAGTCATCCTCTTCAAACTTTAAGGATTGTACACTTCGTTTAGACACAGTTACTTCCAATGAATCGTCTTCATCCTGAGAACCGTCTAGTTCAAACTTGTAACTCAACATTTTGTAGTACAGTTTGGCAGCCAGAAAATCTGATGATTTATCAATTGAATTCGGGCACAATTCTACTATGTCAAAACCCACCACATTCTTTTCTTCAAAGACTTTCCGCAAAAACTCCAAGGTTTCATACCAAAGCAACCCTCCTGGTTCTGGCGTGCCAGTGGAGGGCAAAATGGAAGGATCAAAAGCGTCGAGATCGAAGGTGATAAACACAACATCCGTCATCAACTCTAGTGCGTTGTCCATCCAGTATTCGTCCGAAGCCATTTCATGGGCGAAGAATACCTTTTCTTCATCCATAATGGTGGTCTCTATTTTGTCCATGCTGCGAATTCCCACCTGCACCAGATTGGTCTTCTGACTCGCTTCATACACTGCACAAGCGTGGTTGCAGGTGCTTCCTTCGTACTCTGGACGCAAATCTGCGTGTGCATCAATGTGTAGCACCGTAAGATTGTCAAAACACTCTTCAAATGCGCGAATCGAGCCAATGGAGAGCGAATGCTCACCACCAACCAAGGTCACAAACTTATTCCGCTTGATGTGCTTCTTAGTCAGTTGATGTACTGCATCAACCATCGCTTCTGGGGAACTGTTTTCAGTTACCGCTTGTTCCAAAAAAACACCGCGCTTATACACTTCACTTTGCGTTTCAATGTCGTAGAGCTCCATGTTTTCTGAAGCCTCTAAAAAGGCTTGTGGACCTTTATCAGCGCCCTTTTGCCAAGTACTTGTGCCATCGTAAGGCACCGGAATCAAAACGATTTTAGATTCCTCGTTCCGCGCAAACCGAGCTTCGATCCCCGCGTATGTTTTGTTTGTTGTCATTGTATCCTAAAATTGAAAGAAAATCTTCTGAGGTTTGTTGTGGTCTGAATACGGAAATATGCAATTCGCCCGTCGCATCACGATCTATAAGGAGGTGTTTCGGCTGTGGAATCAGACAATGCTGGAGTCCGCCATAACCACCAATCGTTTCTTGATACGCTCCTGTGTTGAAAAAACCAATGTATAGTGGTTTTTCCTTCTTGAATTTGGGCAAATAAATAGCGTTGATATGCTGTTCCGAATTGTAATAATCGTCACTGTCGCAGGTAAGTCCGCCTAGCAGTACACGTTCGTATTCATCCTGCCAACGATTGATGGCAAGCATGATAAAGCGCCGATTGATGGCCCATGTATCGGGAAGCGTGGTGATGAATGAGGAGTTGATCATATTCCACTTCTCACGATCATTCTGTTGCTTTTGGTACAACACTTCATAGATTGCGCCACCGCTTTCGCCCACCGTAAAGCTGCCGAACTCCGTAAACAAATGAGGAACTTCCACATCGGCCTCTTCACAAGCCAATTTGATCTGATGTACGATTTCGTCAATCATGTAGGCATAATCGTATTCGAAGGCCAATGAATTTTTAATCGGAAACCCACCCCCAATGTTCAAACTGTCTAAACTTGGACAGACCTTTTTGAGATCGATGTAGACTTTCAAACACTTTTGCAACTCGTTCCAATAATAGGCCGTATCGCGAATACCGGTGTTAATGAAGAAATGAAGCATCTTCAGTTGCACCTTCGGGTTGTCTTTAACCGTGCGATTGTAAAAGGAAACGATGTTCTTGTATCCAATGCCTAAGCGAGAGGTGTAGAACTCAAACTTGGGCTCTTCTTCCGAAGCAATGCGAATACCAATTTGATAAGGCGTGTCGATGACTTCATCCAGCAAATGCAATTCCTCATAATTGTCAATAATCGGAATACAATTGTAGTGGCCTTTATTGATGAGTCGTGCGATATTCTGAACATACTGATCGCGCTTAAAGCCATTGCAAAGGACATAAGTATCTTCCGTAATTTGCCCATGATCCTTTAAGTTTTCCACGATATTGATGTCGAAGGCCGAAGAGGTTTCGATATGAATATTGTTCTTCAAGGCTTCGTTCAGCACATGCTGAAAATGTGAACTTTTGGTGCAATAGCAGTAGTGGTACTGGCCTGCATATTGGTGTTTTTCCCTCGCCGCAGCGAACCACTGTTGGGCACGTTGAATGTTCTCCGAAATTTTGGGGAGATAGGTAAATTTTAATGGTGCACCATAGGTTCTTACAAGTTCCATGAGGTCAATCCCGTGAAACTGTAATTCGTTTTGGTGTAGGGTGAATTCCTCTTGTGGGAACTCATAGGTTTGATCGATGAGATCAATGTATTTAGTTTTCATTTTTGGTACGTAAAGAAGTAATGAGTTGAAAAAATAGAAGAATGTTTCGCGTGGTTGCGAAATGCTCTATACTCAAATACGTATCTGAAAACTAGCGGCCCTTGCTTCTAAAAAGTGCAAGTGCAGTCCGGGTTGAAGTTCTTGGGAAGTGAGCCTTAAGTCTCGATCTCCTATCCAATAGGCTGTCTTCATCTCAGACTTCCCGCTGGATAAAGACTCGAAACAAAAAAAACGGTTCATGTTTTTTTAGCTTCTAAAGCGGTACAAATGAACTCAAAAAAATTGATTCGCAAAATTTTTTATGAAAAAATCACAAAAATTATAACATCCGAAGATTCACCACTTCCTGTTCCGAAAGGTGACGCCAATGTCCGCGCGGTAGATCCTTTTTGGTCAAGCCCGCAAAAACAACGCGATCCAGACGATCCACTTCATAGCCAAAGTGTTCGAAAAGGCGACGAACGATGCGATTTCGACCACTGTGGATTTTCACGCCCACCTCGCGTTTGGTCGCTCCAGGAATCCACGAGATCTCGTCGACCTCCATCATACCATCCGATAATTCCACACCTTCTTTGATCTCGTTGAAGTGTTTCTGGCTCAGCTTAGTGTTCAACACTACATGATAGATCTTGCGGATATTGCTAGAAGGATGCGTCAGTTTTTTGGCCAGATCGCCATCGTTGGTAAAAAGCAACAACCCTGTGGTGGGGCGGTCTAAGCGTCCAACGGGTACCACGCGCGCATTGGTGGCATTGGCAATAAGGTCCATGACCGTCTTGCGTGCTTTTTCGTCCTTGGTCGTGGTGATAAATCCTTTGGGCTTGTTGAGCAAGATATACTCGGGGCGTTCCGGTTTGATCAATCGACCGTCGAAACGTACTTGATCGCCAGGCTTCACACGATAGCCCATCTCGGTGACCACTTCGCCATTGACCGATACACTACCTACGGAAATATGCATATCGGCATCACGGCGCGAGCAGATGCCCGCATGTGCGATGTATTTGTTCAGGCGTGTGCCTTCTGCAGGGGTGTCCTTCTTTTTGCCCTTTGGAGCGCCGGACTTCCCTTTGGTGAAGTTGCGTGGGCCTCCTTTTTTGGAGTAGTTACTCTTATTTGACGGCTTGTTGCGTTTATCCATGCTGCAAAAGTACTACTATAAAGTGAAAGGGAAATCAAAAGACAGGAGTTGATTCTCGTAGGTATTTTCTTTATATTTCAAGTATGCTAAGGCATCCACATTACATATTGATCATTGCCCTTGTATTCATAGGAAAGATATGTTTGGCGCAGTCAGATATTATCCAAGATAACCTTATGAAGATATCTATGGATTCTTTGATGATTCTTTTTGACAATGAACCTGAATATAATCTAAAAGCTGAAAAGTATGCTAATCTGTTTTTAAAACGAGCAAAGATGAATCGAGATAATCTTCAAATTGCTAATGGATATCATATACATAGTAATTTCTACCACGATTCTATCGGCTTGAAATACGAAGATAGCGCATATAGGTACGTTAAAAAAGTACTTCCACTTAACCAGCTTCATCTAGAAATACTGAGAAACAAGGCAACTTATGCCCACCGTCTAGGCCGATTTAAAGTATCATTAGAAGCTGCTCTACTCGTTAAAAAGATTGCAGATTCAACAAATAACGTTGAATATCAAATTAGAGTAAAAGAACTACTAGCAAGCTATAAAAATGCAACAGGTAATTTCAAAGAGGCTTTGGAGCTACAAAAAGATTATATTGATAATCTTGATGTATTGTTTAGTGGAAAAAAGTACAGATATCATTACGCCCGCAGTTTGCATAACTTATTGAATGACTATATAAGAGTAGGTGAAATTGACAGTGCATACCTATGTGCTGTTAAAGGAATAAATTTAACTCTCCCAGATTCTTCCCTAGTTGATAGGTATCATAAGTTTCTTGCATCTTCCGGATATATTCACTATTTCAAAGGAAACTATATCTCCTCAATTGATAGTCTTAATAAAGCAGAACCCGTTGCTAGTATAAAAACCTTGAGCCTCCAAATGTGCCACTACTATCGCGGGCATGCCTATCAAAACTTAGGGGATACGCTGACTGGCGTCAACTACTTCAAGAAAGTGGATTCGCTCTTCCAGCTCACGCAAGATCCCTTTCCAGAATTACGCAGTACCTATACCGAACTCCGCCAGTACTACAAAAAGAAAGGCGATCTTGAAAAGCAACTAGAATACCTAGACAAGTTTGTATATGCCGATAGTTTGTTGAACTCCGATGCGGCCTACATCAGCAAACGACTTACGGAAGAATACGACAAGCCCAAACTCCTAGCCGAGAAACAAGAGATCATCGATACCTTGGACGCGCGAAGAAAACGTCTGCAACTGTCCAATATCCTACTAAACGGTTCGCTGACCTTGGTGGCTGGATTCCTGGTTTTTTTCTATGCTCGCCAACGCACTTATAAGAAGCGCTACGAACATTTGATCAGCAACGGACAGGCGACTGCCAAGGCGGCCATCAAAAAACCCAAGCAAGAAGCCCTTGGGATGAAGCCAGCATTGGTAGAAAAGCTGCTAGCCGCACTCGAACGGTTCGAAAATGAGCGATTGTATCTGAATTCCAACCTCACACTTGCCAAAGCTGCCGCCCAGCTCGATACGAACTCCACCTATTTGTCGAAAGTGGTCAATCATTACAAGCAACAAAACTTTTCGAGCTACCTCAACCAGCTTCGCATCGACCATGCCATCAAAGCGTTGCAAGAAGACCCCAAGCTGCGCAAATACTCCATCAAGGGAATTGCAGAGGAAATGGGCTATGCGAATCCAGAATCCTTTTCCAAGGCCTTCCGTCAACGTACAGGCATCTTTCCTTCCTACTACATCAAGCAATTGGAAAAGACTACTGAAAAAGTACTTCAATAAAAGGAGCGAAAGATGAAATGGTCAAAGTTGATTTTCGTAGGTATTTTCTTTATATTTCGGA
>CAWUKP010000142.1:0-6627 GCA_963922975.1 uncultured Spongiivirga sp.
GGAGTCCGTTCTCACTTTCTTGTAAGTGTCCGCGTGAGCTTCCTTGCTCGAACAAAATACCAATACTTCCGTTGATATCAGGAAATGTAGAACCTTTACCGTAATAGAAATCGTCAAAATTTTCTTCAGAATAATAAAGCGAACCAATATTGTCTAGGGCCTTGATGTGGTATTGTGCGATGGACTTCGTTAATTCTTGATTCATCTTAGGTGTCAACGGATGCGTTCTGGATGGCACACCTGGCTGAAAGAAGAAGGTGCTATTGGTGCCCATTTCGTGATGATCTGTTAAAATATTGGGCATCCACTTATGGAAAGTGGCAATGCGTGCTCTCGATTCGGGTAGTTGTACTGGTAGCCAGTCGCGATTCATATCAAACCAATAGTGATTGGTACGTCCGCGTGGCCATACTTCGTAAAATTCGCGATCGTTGTTGTCAGGGTTGAGGTGTTGGCTTTTGTTGGTATTCGCCCAATACGCAAAGCGTTGCAAGCCGTCAGGATTGTAGGAAGGATCAAATAGGATCACTGTATTGTTGAGCAATTCATCAATCTTGGCTCCTTGAGCAGCCGCCAAATAATACGCAGCCACCAAACCTGCATTGGCGCCGCTAGGTTCATTTCCGTGGATAGAAAAACCTTGCTGCACCACAATGGGCATCTGATCTACGTTCATGCCAGTGCCTTCGGAAGTAGTCAGTTTCAAATGCTCCTCACGAATTTGCTCGATACGTTGGTGATTTTGAGGCGAAGTGATGGTGAGCAACAGAATGGGGCGGTCTTCAAAGGTGCTCCCTCGGTTTTCAATGGTAATGCGATCTGAAACCGAAGCCAAGGTACGCATGTACTCAGAGAGCTTATCATGGCTCACATGCCATTTCCCAACGGGAAAACCTATCACGCTTTCAGGGGTGGGAATATCAGGATTATAAGTAACATCTTGTGGGAGGTAATAGTTGAGGTCAGTATTGGTTTGTGCAAAAGAGAGCGTAGCGCAAGCCAAGAGTAGAATAATGGTTCTCATAAAACGTTTTTGGTTGCTATAAAAATAAGAAAACCACCCTTCTTACGAAAGGTGGTTTGCCGATGTTGTATTTCCTGAAAGACTTTTTGCTAGATGTCGTCGAAACTTACATCTGTAAAGCTCTCTGTGCTGCCGTTGTCGGATGGACTCACGTCGCCCTCCTTTTTGAAATCTTTTTGGTGACGTTCACTGATCACTTCATCCCCTTTTTCATCAATGATGAAATTGGTCGTTTCTTCTAACAAGGCGCGAAAGTCTTGAAAGTCTTCTTTGTATAAATAAATCTTGTGTTTTTTGAAATGGAACGAACCGTCGTCGTGGGTAAATTTCTTACTTTCAGTAATGGTTAAGTAGTAATCACCAGCTCTGGTGGCTCTTACATCAAAGAAATAGGTCCTTCTTCCTGCTCTCAGCACCTTGGATAGGATTTCTTCCTGATCCATCAATTCTTTTTCGCTCATAATCCCAGTATGTAGTTTTGGTTGTAACTAGGATTCAAATATGTGAAAAAAATCATAAGCAACAAATAAAATCCTTACAAATCTTTCTCCGCAAGCTGTTTCAGATAGAGTTCCTTATAATAACCTTCTTGATTCACCAAAGTAGCATGTGTTCCTTCCTGTACCAGCTGTCCATCTTCTAGCACAAGAATCTTGTCGGCGTTTTTAGCAGAAGAAATACGGTGACTCACAATGATGGTAGTTTTTCCTTCGGAAATACGACTCAGATTACCTAAGATTTGTTCTTCGGTCTCTGTATCTACCGCCGAAAGACAGTCGTCCAACAATAGTATCGGAGGATTCTTGATGATGGCTCTGGCGATCGAAGTACGCTGTTTTTGTCCTCCGGAAAGTGTAATACCCCGTTCTCCTAACACAGTTTCATAGCCTTTGGTAAAGCCCATGATATTCTCATGAATTACTGCATTTTTAGCGGCTTCGATCACTTCTTCCTCAGAGGCATCTTCTTTACCAAACCGAATGTTGGTGCCCAAGGTATCGGAGAAGAGAAAGGCATCTTGCGGAACCATCCCAATGGCCTCTCGTAGCCCAAAAAGATGATGTTCTTTGATAGGCTTGCCATCGATGAGTAGTTGGCCTTCGTCGATATCGTAGAGCCTACCAATGAGTTGCAAAATAGTAGACTTTCCTGAGCCCGTTTTACCCAAAATGGCAAGGGTGTCACCAACATTAATTTTAAAAGAAAGGTTTTTCAGTGCCGTAATATTGGTGTCGTCGTAGGTAAAGCTGACGTTCTTAAATTCGATGGCTCCTTTGATAGGTGATTTACGATCTTGTAGATTTTTGATTTCTGGTTCTTCGTGCAGAAAGTCGTTAATTCGTTGTTGCGATGCTTCTGCGCGCTGCACGATAGAGGTAACCCAACCCACAGTAGCCACGGGCCAGGTGAGCATGTTTACGTAGATGATAAATTCGGCTAATACACCTAATTCGATTTCTCCATTGATGTATTGGCGACCGCCAATGTAAATGACCAATAAATTGCTCATACCAATCAGCAAAATCATCATCGGGAAGAACCAAGCTTGTACTTTCACCAAGTCTAACTGCTTGTCTTTGCTCTCTTCAGAAAGCACTTCAAAATCGTCACGTGTACGCGGTTCTAAACCATAGGCTTTGATGACCGCAATACCGCTAAACGATTCTTGCGTAAAGGTGGATAGTTTGGATAAATACTCCTGTACTATGGTGCTGCGTTTGTGAATAGCTTTACTCACTTTATAGATCAAAAAGGAGAGTATCGGCAAAGGAATTAAGGTGTACACCGCTACTTTGGGCGCCGTGTAGAACATAAGAGGCACTACACAGGCAAAAAGTGTCAGTGTTTGTATACTATACATCAATGCGGGGCCTGCGTACATACGCACTTGACTTACATCTTCGCTGATGCGATTCATCAGATCACCCGTTCTATTTTTCTTGTAAAAGTTAAGTGAAAGACGCTGGTAGTGCTGATATACTTCATTTTTAAGATCAAACTCAATGAAGCGCGACATATTAATAATGGTTTGTCGCATTAAAAAGGTGAAAAAAGCTGCCACCACTGCCGCTCCAATAATGATTAATATGTTTTCGAGCAAGAGGCCATAGATAGCATCGTCAGTAACGCCTGCTTCTAAATGTTGCTCTACTGCTGTGATAGAATTCCCTACAAATTTTGGGGCAACTAATGAGAAGACACGCGCAATTACCGTAATGAAAAGACCCACCACCAAGCGGAACTTGTATTTCAGGAAAAACTTGTTTAGATAAAGGAGGGCTTTCATTAGGTTGTGAACAAAATTGTTTAAAAATTAATCAATTACTTAAACACATTATTACGAATATCGCATTTTTAGTGTATTTTTGACATCGATTTTTGATGATATTATAATTTCACAGTATATGATAACTGAAGTACTCACTCCAAAATCAGCCGAAAAAGCAGCTCCAGTTTTCGGTCAATTATCGTTTGATCAGCACGAGCAAGTTGTTTTTTGCCACGACAAAGATACGGGTTTAAAGGCGATCATTGGTATTCATAATACCACGCTGGGTCCTGCGCTTGGAGGCACACGAATGTGGAACTACCAAACCGAATGGGATGCCCTCAATGATGTGCTGCGCCTTTCTCGTGGGATGACCTTTAAGTCGGCCATAACGGGCTTGAACCTCGGTGGGGGCAAGGCCGTGATTATTGGAGATGCTAAAACCCAAAAAACACCTGAATTGCTCACTAAGTTTGGTGAGTTTGTACATTCCTTAGGTGGTAAATATATCACAGCTGAGGATGTAGGGATGGATACCCCCGACATGGATTTGATTAGGGATACTACACCGTATGTAACGGGTATTTCTGAAGCAAAAGGGGGTGCAGGGAATCCTTCACCGGTAACAGCCTATGGTGTTTTCATGGGGCTGAAGGCGGCCGCGAAATACCAGCTGGGTTCAGACGACCTCAGCGGCAGACGTGTTTTTGTACAAGGTATCGGACATGTGGGTGAAGTACTGGTATCACACTTAGTAGAAGCCGGTGCAGATGTGGTGATTACCGACATCAATGAAGCGCGATTGCAAGAAGTAGCGGGAAAATACGGTGTCTCTATCTATCAAGGAAACGATCTTTATGCGGAACCAATGGATATCTACGCGCCTTGTGCCCTTGGAGCTACGGTAAACGACGAAACCATCCAAAAGCTGAAGGCCAAAGTCATAGCTGGGGCAGCCAATAATCAATTAGCGGAAGAATTGAAGCACGGAAGAATTCTGCAGCTACGAGAAATCGCCTATGCGCCTGACTTTTTGATCAATGCCGGTGGAATTATTAATGTGTACGCGGAGTTGGAGGGTTATGGCAAAGAGGAAATCATACGGAAGACAGAGAATATTTACCACACCACTTTAGAGATTTTCGAAATGGCTAAGGCCAAAGGTATCACCACGCAGCAAGCTGCCATGAGCATTGCCCAGCAGCGTATTGAAGATCGAAAAAATGCAAAGAATTCGTAAGCTACAACAGAAATAATCCTATTTTTGCGGGCGGGTTTCATACCCGCCTTTGTTTTTTAGAAAAAGTTCTTAATCATGCTAACACGAAGACATATTCGGGTCAAGGTAATGCAAAGCATTTATGCCTTTTGGAAACTTCAGACGGACGATTTGACGCCTACCGAAAAGTTTATCAAGCGCAGTAATGATAGCATGTACGATCTCTACCTATTGCTACTTTCTTTATTGGTAGAAATTCAAAAGGCTGCAGCAAAGAATTTAGAACAATCTCAAAAGAAGTACTTGGCTACGGAAGCCGAAAAGAATCCAAATAGGGCTTTTGTTGAGAATCGTGTACTTCACAGATTGATGAGCGATTCCCTTCTTCAAAAACAACTAGAAGCATACAAAATTGACCACTGGCAGCAGGATGACGAGTATGTTCATTTGTTGCTCAAAGAAATCTTAGAGAGTGTTTGGTATCAAGGTTATATGGCCAAATCAAAAACATCCTTTGAGGAGGATCAGGATTTGATTGTCAAACTGTATCGCAAGGTGATCGCGCCCAACGAAAAATTGTATGATTATTTAGAAGACAAGCGACTTACCTGGTTGGATGATTTTCCAGTAGTGAATACCATTATTGCGAAGACACTCAAACAGATGAATTCGACATCCTCTTCTTCTTTTTTGTTGATGAACCTTTACAAGGATGAGGAAGATGAAAAATTTGCCATTGATCTCTTTCGTAAAACTGTATTGAATCGCGACCAAATTCTAGAAGAGATTGTGGCCAAAACGCCCAATTGGGACAAAGACCGCATTGCAGATATTGACATGGCTCTTTTGCAGATGGCTATTGCCGAGTTCTTGTATTTCCCGAGTATCCCTGTAAAAGTGACCATCAACGAGTACCTCGAAATTGCCAAAGAATATTCTACGCCCAAGAGTAGCTTGTTCATTAACGGCATCCTTGATCGCTTGGTGAAAGAGTATACCGACAAGGGAACGTTAAACAAATCCGGTAGGGGATTATTGTAGCAAAATATGTGTATTTTTGAACCAAATTAATAATAATGAAGACCATGAAAAAGATTCTATTTGCTTTTGTAGTTGCTTCTTTGACACTCACCTCATGTAAGGAAGATGCGACCAAGAAAATCAACGCAGATAATGTTGCTGAGGCCAGTGCGCGCGATGCAGCCGCGGCCAAGTTTCCTGTAATGAGTTTTGAGCGCACCGAGCACGATTTCGGTGTTGTTCAGGAGGGTGAAACCGTAGAAACTGTCTTTAAGTTTACCAATACAGGTGACGCACCACTCACCATTGTAAATGCTAGAGGAAGCTGCGGATGTACTGTTCCTGAATATCCAAAGAACAAGCCGATCGCTCCCGGTGAAACTGCAGAGATGAAGGTAAAATTCAACACTACAGGCAAACCTGATATTCAGAATAAAACTGTGACCATCACGGCCAATACCAAAACAGGTCGCGAGACCTTGAAAATCAAGGCCAATGTAACACCAGATCCTGTAAAACAACAACAACGCGACGAGGCAGCTGCTAAGCGCAAAGCTGCGCAGCAAACCGCTAGTAAATAAGAGATTAGAAGGAAATTAAGTTATGGGAGAAGGACCAAATAGTATGTTGCCTTTATTGCTGATGTTCGTGGTGATCGTGTTTTTCATGGTCATTCCTGCCATTCGCAGACAACGTAAGGAAAAGAGTTTTGCAAGCAGTCTCAAGAAAGGAGATCGTGTGATTTTGAAAAGTGGACTCCACGGTAAAGTGCTTGAAATCAACGAAAAAGACGCTACCATTGTTCTAGAGACGATGGCTGGCAAAATGAAGTTTGAAAAAGCTGCTATTTCCATGGAAAGTTCAGCACGACTCAAAACCAATACCGCAGTCAGCAAAAAGTAAACAAATATTACAGTGCTTAGTTAGAGCATTTTCGAAAAGCGTCACAAGGTGACGCTTTTTTTATTAGCAGTTGCGGTATTTATCGTTTAATCCAATGCCCTCGGCAATCAGAGGTAGAATTTTTTCAAGTCGTTTGATTTTGGTGGCATCTCGTTTAGCGTCTTCGATGTATTCCGCAAACTCTCGCTGTTT
>CAWUKP010000143.1:0-6605 GCA_963922975.1 uncultured Spongiivirga sp.
CCATGAATGACATCATACCCAATAATCAACGGAATTCCTAGGCGACTTTCCTCAACAGCTACCTTCTGCACAGCCATCACCTGCTCAACACCGCGCACATTCAACATGGAACCCACACGTCCCTTTCGCAAATCTTCATATTTGTCTGCTGCATCTCCTTTTTGTGGTGCTGGCCCTGTTACATCCCAAAAGCCATTGTATTGATTCATCTGCCCTACCTTTTCTTCTAAAGTCATTTTAGACAGTAATGCTTCTACTTTTTGGTCAATAGTAGTAGTGTTATTCATATCGATCGGATTTCGTTGATGATTGCAAGCCCCTAAAAAAAGGACTAATAAGATTAGTTTAATGTGGAATTTTACCATGACTTAAATTTAACGTTATGGACCGGTGCGTCCTGTAACAAATACCTCAACATAAACTATACGTCTATACATCAACCATTCTAAACGACCACAACATATACCTATTTCGTGTTGAATAAAAAGGTTAGGAATGTTTACAGCGATAGGCGCTAAGATATGAATTCATCAATTTTTTAGCGATTATTTTACCAATGTATATTTTTTGTATAGGTTTTATTAACATAATCTCAGAAACATCCTTTTATCTTTATCATGTTAAAAAAACGTGAATACGCTACACGCTTTTGAAAGTAAACGGAATAACCCATTCAAAACCAAAACTGAAATGAAGAACTGCATTGTAATATTTTTATTCGCACTCTTCGGTGCCAGTGTATCTGCTCAAACCAATCAGGTCTCCATTATGAAGAATAATGATGGAATGAAATTGATGGTGAACGGCCAACCTTTCATGATTAATGGGGTCAACTGGGATTATGTTCCCATTGGTACAACCATTACCGACCCAGGAATTTGGAAAGAATCTGACGATATCATTCGCGCAGCATTGGATGCCGAAATGGCATTATTGCGGAACATGGGCGTCAACGCCATCCGAACGTATAACCTGCCCCCAAAGTGGATTACGTACATCTACCAAAATTACGGTATCTACACAATGCTCAATATTACATTTGGAGCCTATGGATTAACCATCAATGGCGCATGGGTACCACAAACAAACTACGCTGATCCGGCCACAAGAGAAGTGTTGATGGCGGAGGCGAAAGTAATGGCGCATACGTACAAGAATACACCGGGATTATTGCTTTACATGATCGGTAATGAAAATAACTATCACCTGTCTTGGACGACTGCTGAAACTGAGGACATTCCAATAGCTGGAGCTGAAGACCCTAACAAAATTGAAGCAGCACGAGCCTTGTACAAAGCATTTAATGACGCTGCGAAAGAGGTAAAAGCTATCGATTCATCGCATCCAATTGCTATCTGTAATGGCGACCTGCTTTATGCCGACTTGGTAGCCCAAGAATGTACAGACGTAGATATCTATGGAACGAATATGTATCGTGGCATTTCTTTTGGTGATGCCTTCACCAGAGTAAGAGATGAGTTGAACATGCCGATACTTTTTGCTGAGTTCGGAGCCGATGCTTTCAATGCAAGAGACAATCAAGAAGATCAATATACGCAAGCCTATTACGATGTAGGTAACTGGAAAGATATTTACGAGAATGCCGCAGGGCTTGGTAAAGCTGGTAACTCTATTGGTGGATTCACCTTCCAATTCAGTGATGGCTGGTGGAAGTACAAGCAAACAGAGGACTTTGACGTCCACAATAACAATGCTTCATGGGCCAATGGTGGGTATAGCAGGGACCAAGCCAAAGAAGGCGACAATAACATGAATGAAGAGTGGTTCGGAATTTGTGCCAAAGGGCCTACAGATTCCAGAGGACTCTATGAGCTATATCCGAGAGCGGCCTATTATGCGATTCAAGAGGTGCACCGATTGAATCCTTATGAGAAAGGTATGTCGCTTGACTTTATGAGCAACTACTTTGACAATATCAACTTGATGGGTTCCGTTTTAAAGGCGCGTGGCGACAAAGCAGCGCTGGAATCGGCCCAAGGTGGTAAAATTAGACTGAGTACGCTCCGAGCAGAATTAACCACGTTCTACACTGGTGGTTCTCTGATCACTACTCCAGACAATCCAGATCCCAACAGCAATGTATACCCCAATCAACTCGGTTTTGATCAAATGCAATCCTATTATGTAGGTGTTCAAGGGCAACCTTCTCCGAATATGAGAGCAGAGGTGAATTTCAACATTATTGGTGAGGTTGCTGAAAATCCTATCAATGAGATTTTTTATGAAAACGTTGGTCGACCTGTCACAGTAAGAGACGCCAATGGCGAAGAAATAGTGATTACAGACAATAATAGAGTTCGCGTGTACAATGCAGAATTCGACTGGCAGACCAAACACGCTAATATCAAAGGTTTTTACCGAACAGGACACTACCACTGGGGTTATGAAGGAGATTTCTTCGGTTTATATCCTGAGGCGAACTACGGTCCAAACCTAGATATTTACAACGGTGAGATTTTTGGTTTCGAAGTAGAAGCCAAACAAGAACTAACTGGTTTGAAAGCTGCTTTTGGACCTCAACTGTGGTGGGGTGCCAATCCAACAGCATTGATAAAGTACACCAGAAATATTGGAGGTTGGGACGTCACAGGTATCTATCACAGAGATATTGAGACCGATCTCGAATTTGATGAAAACGGTCGTCGTGTGCTGGATCAAAACCAACTACGAAGTGGTGTTATTCCCCCTTGGCCCACAGAAAGAGCTACACTTGCAGTAGAGAAAGAATTTGGGAAATTTGGACTAGTCCTTGGTGGTATCTGGGGTGGAAGTCCGCTAAACGGGGTAAGTTATCAAGATGTAATAGGCGACAACCCTGATAATTATATTGTAGTAGAAGATAGAATTCAGCCAGAAGACAACTGGGGAGGTAAAGCAAAAATTACCTATTCTGGTGGTCGATTTAATTGGTACGCACAAGGTTCAATGATGGGCCTTGTAGCCAATGGCGGTGCAGATCAGACACAAACGTTTACTGGATGGAAACTTAGAGACACTGGTAGCGGCAACGTATCCAGCGTTCTTAGTGGTTTTACTTACAGTGTGGGCGATTGGCAATTTGCTCCTAATTTCATGTGGCAGAAACCACTAGTAGACCCCATGCCTATCGACGTAACGGGTCCTGGTAGACTTAGAAACGTCATTGACGATCCGTTTGCGGTACGAGCAAATCGAAGAACGACCGCTGGTGAATTCCTTATCACATACGATCCTACACCAGGTACTTGGTTCTATCAATGGGATAATGACCGCGCCGAAGATGCCAAATTTGCCTTTAATTTGGGCTTTGTGTACAGACACCTTCCTACAGCTCAAGATGCCCATATCGGTTTCTTGGCTAATCGACAATTTTTCGCCTTCCCATCAGCAGCGCCTGCAAAAGACTTGTGGGAGCTACACACCCGCATCGTTTCCAAAGCAGGGCCAAATATTGCGCTCATTGCCAATGCTTACGGAGGTACTGCCCAAGCCAATGGGGATAGCCAACGCACGATTGATCGTTTTGGCGGCGATATCCGAGTCATCAATAAAAAGTGGAAGTTTGAGTATGGTTTTAAGGTGAATGACTGGGGTCCTTTTGATTACCACAGAGACTTTAACTTGACCTTTCCGGTGCAACAGATGCTGGATATTTCGTACTCCATCAGCAAGCCAGATTGGTTTTTACTACCGAGTACCCGTGTTGGGATTCGAGGAACTTGGAGATCCCTTGATCAATTCTCGCCTCGTTACTTACCCACTTTCGTACCGCAGAACACCTTCCCTCCAGAACCAAGGCTAAGTCCAGTTGGATTTGACAACGGGCAAGAATGGGAAATTAGAACCTATGTACACATCAACATTGGAAAATAAGATAGCAATGAATAGAAAAAAGTATTTCAATCTAAAAAATCTAATCATCTGCGGAGCCATGCTCCTCATGATTACAGGTTGTGAAAGAGGCCTTTCAGAAGATGCTGTCTATGCGGCTTTTCCTTCCAACGGCGACATTTTTACCGATGACCCTGTCGGTCTTACGGACGAATTTTTCATATCATTCGACCCCAATGTAGGAGCTAATACCAATGGTTTTAACACAGATAATGAAGTGGCTTTTGAAGGGAACGCTTCCATTCGAATCGACGTCCCAAGAGCCGATGATCCCGATGGTAGCTTTATTGGTGGCATCTTCAAAGATCGCGGTGTGGGTAGAAATCTTACCCAATACGACGCGTTGACCTTTTATGCGAAAGCTTCTACCACAGCGACCATTGGCCTGTTTGGTTTTGGGTCAGATTTCGAAGAGAACAAATTTGCAGTCGGTCTGGAGGATGTGGTCCTTTCTACTGACTGGAAAAAAATCATCATTCCGATACCAGATCCGTCAAAGTTGATTCAAGAGAAAGGCATGTTCATCTTTTCTGCAGGAAGTCAAAGTACGGGTGGTTCTGGTTATACCTTTTGGATCGACGAATTGCGTTTTGAGAGTTTGGGCACCATCGGTCAATCAAGACCTCAAATTCTGAACGGGGTGGATGGCGACTTTTTCGCAGTACCTGGTCAGATATTCCAAATTAGCGGTCTTTCGCATACATTCGATGTCAATGGTGCCGACCTCACCCTAGGAATAGCACCCAGATACTTCACCTTTGAGTCAACGAATCCTTCGGTGGCCTCTGTGAGCGATCTCGGTGAAGTGGCCATTTTTGATATTGGTAATGCAGACATCACAGCACGCATTGGTGATATTCAAGCAGCTGGTTCACTTAAAGTGGATGCCGCTGATGAAGTACGGATTATATCGCTGTTCAGTGATCTCTATGCCAATGTACCAGTGTCGCGATTCAACTCGTTCTTTGAACCCTTTCAAACGACGCTGGGAGGCGTGGTTCAGGAGAATGGAGGACTGATCATCCAGTACACCGATTTGAATTTCGTGGGCATTATTTTCAATGATGTCATTTTCCCTGAGGAAGCCGTACCCACAGTTGACGCCTCTGGCATGACAAATCTTAACATTGACATACGTGTGGATGAAAACGTAGACCCTGACGACTTTATAGAAATCGAGCTTACTGATTATGCTGGCGGTGGCGCCGGAAGAGTGACCATCAACTCAAGTCAGTTGATCGCCAATGAATGGGTTACCCTCAGTATTCCGTTAGACAGTTTCGGACTAGGTTCCCGAACTGCTCTTGGTTTACTACTATTCCAATCTGGCGAAGCCAATACCAACATTTCAAACGTTTCTTTAGATAATATTTTCTTCTCTCGAGAGGAATAACACAAAATACAGATCAGATGAATAGGATTCTTTTCACCAAATACAAAACGTTCAAAATCGTTTTCTTTTTCTCGATGCTAGCGGGCGTTTTTACAGTGATGTCAAGTTGTGAAACTGACGACACACAAACCGTGGCCAACTTCACCACACTGGTGCAGGCTGATGAATTTAATACCGATGGGGCGCCTAATCCAGCTTTATGGACCGCTGAAATCGGTACAGGCCCAAATGGCGACGGTTGGGGAAATCAAGAACTGCAATATTATACAGATAGAGCAGAGAATGTGCGCGTGGAAAACGGGTTTTTGTTGATCACCGCAGAACGAGAGGATTTTGAAGGGTCTCCCTACACCTCAGCCCGCATCATCACAGAAGGAAAATTCGAACAAGAATTCGGTCGTTTTGAAGCCCGTATTCGCATACCCTTTGGATCTGGCGTGTGGCCCGCATTTTGGTTGCTAGGCAATGATTGTGATGTCAATATTTGGCCGCAATGTGGTGAGATCGATGTGATGGAAAATTTTGGTCGTAATGCCAGTGAAATCTCGGGCTCTGTACACGGACCAGGGTATAACGCAGCAGATGCGGAAGGCAAAGACTACTCCTTACTGGAAGGTAGATTTGACGACGACTTCCACATCTTCGGTATCGAATGGGGGCCTGATTATGTGAACTACTACGTAGATGATGAGCTCTACAATCAAATTACGCGAGAAGATATCGAGGAAATCGACGGAGAATGGGTGTTCGATCATCCTTTCTACATTTTACTCAATGTAGCTGTTGGAGGTCAAGCCGTTGGTGATCCTTCTAATACGGAATTTCCAAAAACAATGTATGTAGATTATGTAAGAGTCTACCAACCCTAAAAATCAAGAATAGAAACTAAATAAACTGGCAAGAAATCATGAAACAACTGATGAGAAATACAAAAATACTTTGGCTCTTGATCGCCGCAGTATCCTTTATAGCCTGTGAGGAAGACGATTCCAGTCTTGCGGCCGTAGAAGCAGCATTTGTATCAACTATTGATCAAGATACGGGAATTGTTGCCTTTCAAAACTTATCCTCGAATGCGGATATCTACAATTGGAATTTTGGGAATGGAGACACCTCCACCCTTATCAATCCTATCGTAACATATTCGGAATCAGGAACGTATACAGTACGCCTTACAGCACAAAATATAGCCGGTGCTTCTGATGAATTCGAAACCACGGTAACCATCTCCCTGCCCGAGCCTCCTGCATTTGACAGTGGATTGCTCGTGAATGGTGATTTTGAGGCTGGAGCGGCTCCCTGGATTGTGGGCGTAGATGAC
>CAWUKP010000144.1:0-6585 GCA_963922975.1 uncultured Spongiivirga sp.
TTAAAGACCTATGCCAAGCAAGCGAAAGTGCTTCACTTCGAGATCGATCCCGCTGAGGTAGATAAAAATGTGAAGACTGACGTCGCGGTTTTAGGAGATGTCAAGGAAACCCTGCAACTCCTTCTTCCACAGATTGAGAAAAACGAACACTTGGCTTGGAGAGAAGAATTCAAAAAGAAAGACCTCATTGAGTTTGAAAAAGTCATCAAAAATGATCTCTATCCTGAAAAAGAGGGTTTGACTATGGCTGAGGTGATCAAAGAGATCAACAATGCTTCAAGTGGCGAGGCCGTCATTGTTTCTGATGTGGGTCAACATCAAATGATTGCATGCCGCTACGCCAAATTCAAACAAACCAAAAGTAATTTAACTTCTGGCGGATTGGGCACCATGGGCTTTGCGCTGCCAGCAGCCATAGGCGCCAAGATGGGCGCTCCAGATCGCGAGGTTGTGGCTATTATCGGGGATGGAAGTTACCAGATGACCATTCAAGAGCTGGGTACCATTTTCCAAACGAAAGTTCCCGTCAAGGTAGTCGTTTTGAACAACGATTTCCTGGGAATGGTACGTCAGTGGCAGCAGTTGTTTTTCGATAAGCGCTACGCATCAACTGAGTTGGTCAATCCTGACTTTGTAACCATTGCCAAGGGTTATCACATTGAAGCGAAACGCGTTACAAAACGTGAAGATCTGGCCTTGACAGTTCAAGAGATGCTCGCTTCCAAAGAGTCCTATTTCCTAGAGGTTTGTGTAGAAAAAGAAGATAACGTCTTTCCGATGATTCCGTCTGGGGCATCGGTTTCAGACATCAGATTAAGTTGATCATGGAAACGAACAAAACATTCACCATTTCTGTTTATTCGGAGAACAGTGTAGGATTGCTACACCGTATTTCCGGAATTTTTGTCAAACGCCACATTGGCATTGACAGTCTCAATGTTTCAGAATCTGAAATCGAGGATGTCTTTCGCTTCGTAATCGTTGTGCATACTACGGAGGAATGGGTGAAACGAATCGTGGGACAAATCGAAAAACAAGTGGAAGTGATACGGGCATATTATCACACAGATGAAGAAACTATTTTTCAGGAAACGGCACTGTTCAAGATCAAATCGGATCTCCTTTTCGATGAACGGCAGATTCAAAATATCATCAAAGACAGTCATTCTGAAATTGTGACGGTCGCACGCGATTTTTTCGTGATTTCCAAGTCTGGCCGGCGCCGCGAAATTGAAGAACTCTATGGTCAATTAAAGCCTTTTGGCATCATGCAGTTTGTGCGCTCTGGAAGAATTTCTGTATCCAAAACCGCCATGCCGATCACAGAGCTACTAAAAGAATTTCATCTGATTTGACATAGAGGTATTCAAATCAACACTAAACAAATCAACGAATCAACAAAACATACAATAGAATGAGCAATTACTTTAATACGTTGTCATTACGCGAACAGCTTGCCCAATTGGGTAAATGTAGATTCATGGGGCAAGACGAGTTCGCCAACGGTGTAACAGCATTAAAGGGAAAAAAAGTAGTCATCGTGGGCTGTGGTGCCCAAGGACTCAACCAAGGTTTAAATATGCGCGACTCTGGCCTAGATGTTTCTTACGCCTTACGCGATGCCGCGATTAAAGAACAGCGCCTATCCTATAAAAACGCCACTCAGAACGATTTCAAGGTAGGTACCTATGAGGCATTGATTCCTGATGCTGATTTGGTATGTAATCTCACACCAGACAAACAGCATTCTGCGGTCATCGATGCGGTCATGCCATTAATGAAGAAAGGAGCGACCTTATCCTATTCTCACGGTTTTAATATTGTGGAAGAGGGCAAACAAATTCGTAAAGATCTTACCGTGATTATGGTGGCGCCAAAGTGCCCAGGTACGGAGGTACGTGAAGAATACAAACGCGGTTTTGGGGTACCCACACTTATTGCAGTCCATCCTGAAAACGATCCGCAAGGAAAAGGCCTGGAGCAAGCAAAAGCCTATGCGGCCGCTACAGGTGGTGACCGAGCTGGCGTGCTAGAATCTTCCTTTGTTGCAGAGGTGAAAAGCGACCTGATGGGAGAACAAACCATCCTCTGCGGTGTATTGCAAACTGGATCAATTCTTTGCTTTGATAAAATGGTGGAAAAAGGCATCGAACCCGCATATGCTGCCAAACTCATCCAATATGGCTGGGAAACCATCACCGAAGCTTTAAAACACGGTGGTATTACCACCATGATGGATCGTTTATCGAATCCCGCGAAGCTGAAGGCTTTTGACTTATCTGAAACGTTGAAAGAGATCATGCGTCCGCTTTTCCAAAAACATATGGACGATATCATTACGGGTCATTTTTCGAAGACCATGATGGAAGACTGGGCCAATGATGATAAAAACCTTTTGTCCTGGCGCGCTGCCACGGGGGAGACTGCCTTCGAGAAAACCGAAGTCACCGCGGAGGAAATCAGCGAACAGGAGTTCTTTGATCACGGAGTTTTAATGGTGGCCTTTGTGAGAGCAGGAGTAGAGCTGGCTTTTGAGACGATGACCGAAGCTGGAATCATCGAAGAATCGGCCTATTACGAGTCCTTGCATGAAACGCCGCTTATTGCGAATACCATCGCACGTAAAAAGCTTTACGAAATGAATCGTGTGATCTCTGATACCGCTGAATACGGTTGCTATTTGTTCGATCATGCAGCGAAGCCTTTACTGCAAGATTTTATGAAGGGTATCGATACCGATGTCATCGGCAAAGCATATTCGCCAAAAGATAATGGCGTAGATAATCAACAGCTCATTGCTGTCAATGATGCCATAAGAAATCATCCCGTGGAAGCCATCGGAAAAGTACTGCGTGCTTCCATGACGGCGATGAAGAAGATCGTTTGATGAAGAAAACCCTAGACATCTACAAACCATCCATGGTGGATGTGGAAGCAGCTGCAGCGCGTTTGCGCGGTGTGGCGCTGCAAACTCCACTGATGCCTAATTTTACTTATTCAAACTTATACAACGCTAATATTCTGCTAAAACGTGAAGATTTACAGCAGGTACGATCGTATAAGATTCGCGGAGCCTACAATAAGATTTCTTCACTCTCTGATGAAGAAAAGCAACGAGGCGTAGTCTGTGTGAGTGCAGGGAATCACGCCCAAGGCGTTGCACTTTCCTGTGCCAAATTGGGGATCCAAGGAACCATTTTCATGCCTTCACCAACACCTAAGCAAAAAGTACAGCAGGTGGCCATGTTCGGAGCAGATGCCATTCAAATTGAATTGGTGGGGGACACGTTCGACGATGCCTATGAAGCAGCGATTGCAGAATGCGAACGCCTTCAAAAAGTGTTTGTTCACCCGTTTAATGACGAAAAGGTGATTGAAGGACAAGCCACGGTAAGTCTGGAAATTTTGGAGCAAACCACTGAACCCATTGATTACGTTTTTGTGCCTGTTGGAGGTGGTGGATTGATTTCAGGGTTAAGTACCATGTTTCACCTGCATTCGCCAAACACCAAAATCATAGGGGTTGAGCCTGAAGGGGCACCTTCTATGAAAACTTCGTTGGAGCAAGGCGAATTGGTCACTCTTCCGCAGATTGATAAATTCGTGGATGGCGCCGCCGTGTGAAGAGTTGGTAGCAAAACCTATCCGATCTGTCAGCAGTTCTTGAGTGATATGGTAACCGTTTCTGAAGGACAAATTTGTCAAACCATTCTAGACCTATATAACAAAGATGCCATCGTTGTAGAACCCGCTGGCGCGTTGACCTTGGCTGCCTTAGAGCAGTACAAAGACCAATTAGTTGGAAAGAATGTGGTGTGTATTCTTAGTGGGAGTAATAACGACATCACCCGTATGGCTGAGATCAAAGAGCGCGCTTTGCTACACGCTAAACTGAAGCACTATTTTATCGTCCGTTTTCCACAGCGCGCAGGAGCGTTGAAAGAGTTTGTGGCTGAAATTCTAGGACCTGAAGATGATATCACCTATTTTGAATATTCTAAAAAACACAGTCGGGAGAATGGACCAGCCATTGTCGGAGTTGAATTAAAGCGTACGGAGGATTTTGATCCTTTGGTAAAACGCATGAAAGATCATAACTTTTATGGCGACTATTTGAACGACAAGCCCGATTTGTTTCAGTACTTGATCTAACTCGGTGTCACCCCTGGCGCCCGCCTGAATGATAATATCGGGCAGGCAGTCGAGGGGTCCTAAAAAACTATGAAATTATGCCAAAAACCACCGAAAATACCATCCCAGAAGCTTTTCAAATTCAAGATTTGATCCATCAAGACACCTATTTGGTAGGTGGTGAATTAAAACATTGGGAAGGCGAAAAGACCGAGGTCTATTCGTCCATCCGAACACCCAATGCGGAGGGCGAATTAGCACCTACCTTGTTGGGAAGTATTCCTCGAATGCAGGAAGCCGCCGCCGCCGAAGCGCTGGCTGCTGCTTCTAAAGCTTATGATAAAGGCAATGGTGCCTGGCCTACCATGAAGGTGCGGGAACGTGTAGCAGCTATGGAGACCTTCGTCGAGATCATGAAAACCAAGCGTGAGGAGGTTGTCAAGTATCTCATGTGGGAAATTGGCAAGAACCTGCCGGATTCGCAAAAAGAGTTCGACCGCACGGTTACCTACATTTACGACACCATTGAAGAATACAAACAATTGGATCGCGACAGTGCAAAATTTCACTTGCACGAAGGTGTTCGTGCCCACATACGTCGAGGGCCCTTGGGTATCGTGCTGTGTTTGGGACCGTACAATTATCCCTTGAACGAAACCTTCGCTTTACTCATTCCCGCTATTTTGATGGGGAACACCTGTATTTTTAAACCTGCCAAACACGGCGTTTTATTGTTGTCTCCTTTACTAGAAGCCTTTCACAAAGCCTTTCCAAAAGGTGTGGTGAATGTGGTGTATGGTCGTGGTCGCGAAGTGGCCGCGCCCATTATGAAGAGTGGTAAAGTAGACGTTTTGGCGCTTATCGGCAATAGTAAATCTGCCATTGCCCTACAGGATCAACATCCCAACAAGAATCGTTTGCGACTGGTGCTTGGACTGGAGGCTAAAAATCCTGCCATTGTCTTACCAGATGCAGATTTAGAGTTGGCGGTTGACGAGTGCATTGCAGGAACGCTTTCTTTCAACGGGCAACGCTGTACCGCCTTGAAAATACTATATATCCACGAAGAAATTAAAGAAGCATTCCTCAAACGTTACTGTGAGAAAGTAGATGGGTTGAAGTTCGGTAATCCGTGGGAAGAAGGAGCCAAGCTCACTCCGCTACCTGAACCTGGAAAACCCGATTACATTCAAGAACTGATTGACGATGCAAAAGCCAAAGGAGCCAAAGTATTGAATAAAAAAGGAGGGAAGCGCAGCGAAAACTATATTTTCCCTGCGGTGCTATATCCTGTAAACAAAGAAATGCGCATCTATCACGAAGAGCAATTTGGACCTGCCGTACCCGTTATTTCCTTTGCTGACATTCAGCAACCGATTAATGATATCGAAGAGAATAACTACGGTCAGCAAGTAAGTCTTTTCGGGAAGGATGTGTACACGCTAGCACCGCTTATCGATAATCTGGTAAACTTAGTTTGTCGGGTGAATATCAACAGCTCATGCCAACGCGGTCCTGATGTGTATCCCTTTACAGGAAGAAAAGACTCCGCCGTGGCTACCCTCAGCGTTCATGATGCCTTGCGGTCGTTTTCCATACGTACGTTTGTGGCTTCTAAAGACAACGAACACAACAACAAGATTCTCAAGGAATTGTTAGATACCAAGGTGTCTAACTTTGTGAGTACGGATTACATTTTGTGATTTTCTAATTGGAAGCTAAATCTAAATAATCGTCGATTGCCCCATGTCGATGTTCCCTTTGTTGAAAAAGAGATCGCCCTCCTTACTGAGGATGTAGTTAGCAATAAAATCTCCTACTTTGGCTGTACCGTAACGACTTTCTTCGTTCAGGTCAGGCGTAACAATGCCCAATTCTAAAGAACGTTCTACCGCTTGGTGAATTAATTCCGCTTCGTCATTGAGTTCAAAATGTTCTAATAACATAGCTGCCGATAGGATAGAAGCAATGGGGTTGGCAATATCTTTTCCTTTGGCTTGCGGATACGAACCATGAATAGGCTCAAACAACGCAATCTGACTTCCCACAGAAGCTGACGCCATCAAACCAATGGATCCGCCAATTATGCTGGCTTCATCAGAGATAATGTCACCAAACATATTCTCGGTCAAAATCACATCAAACTGTTTTGGGTTCAAGATGATTTGCATGGCCGCATTGTCAACAAATAGAAAGTCGAGCGTAACATCCGAATAGCTTTTTCCGATCTGGGTGACTACTTTTCGCCATAGCCTCGAAGTTTCCAAAACATTCGCCTTATCGACCAAGGTGAGTTTTTTATTGCGGTTGCGCGCAGCCTTGAAAGCCAAATGGGCAATCCGTTCGATTTCTTCTTCGGAATAGGCACAGAGATCACTGGCGTATGTGCCATCTTCGGAGGTGTGTTTCTCACCAAAATAAATTCCGCCTGTCAGTTCCCGATAGATGGTGAAA
>CAWUKP010000145.1:0-6556 GCA_963922975.1 uncultured Spongiivirga sp.
TTGGGTTTTCCATCTGAATCTAGATTCACCATCACAATTTCATCTACGGTGATGATGGTTTCACGAGTCATCTTATTGCGGGCTTCACAGCTCAGAATGAGGGATGACCTCCCAAATTTTAGCACTTCAATGCCAATTTCTATGATATCTCCTTGTCGCGCTGAGCTCATAAAGTTGATTTCGGACATATACTTAGTAACCACTCGTGAATTTTCGAGTTGAATGATTGTGTAAAGGGCCGCTTCCTCATCAATCCAGGCCAGCAAACGCCCACCGAAGAGCGTGCCGTTAGGGTTTAAGTCTTCAGGTTTAACCCACTTTCTCGTGTGAAATCGCATAAAGAATAGATTTGAGGGTAAAGATATCGCTTCCTTTTAAGCCGTGTTTAACAAAACCTGGAAATCCATGTTAATCTTCTTTTAATCTTTTGGTAGTTACTCCTTCAAACCGCTAAATTGAATTCGCAATCAATCAATACCTACCAATGAGAACACTCCTCTACCTCCTAGCAGCGCTGCTGCTATCGTTTATGGGATTCTCCCAGAACAGTGACGAACTGGCTATCAAACAAGCCGCCATCGACTACATGGAAAGTTATTACGCCAGCAACCAACCTCAAATGGAACGTGCGGTGCATCACGAAGTGGCCAAGCGACATATTGTAGAACGTGAAGGCTTTCAGCTGGTAAAAAATATGGGCTACACCGAATTGGTGTCCTTAACAAAACTCAATGGCAAGAAATGGGCGAAACACCAAGACCAGTCATTGGAAGTGACTGTAGATATCCTCGATATCGATGGAACCATTGCCAGTATCAAGGCATCCACCAATCAATATGACTTTTACGACTATATGCACCTGGCCAAAATCAATGGCGAATGGAAGATCATTAATGTGCTTTGGTATAACCGTAAAAAGCAGTCGTAAGTGGAATCTTCTTGTTATTACTCAGATCCGTCATTCACGGTCTTCAAAGTGCCCGATTGGAGGGCTAAAATGTACACCTATCTATCCATTGATATTTGGGGAAATGTGCCCAGCCCGATTCAGCGTAAGCTATCCAATGTATATGCCAATATTTACAATAAGCCTTTTTCCAAGAAATGGATTGCTCCCTACATTCGGGTGAATTACAGCGATAAAAATTACTTAGATAAGTTTAAACCACCCTTTGGCAAAGAGGACTTTGAAAGCTTTCAGGATTTTTTCATTCGAGAATTTCGACAGCTTCCAGAAAATGCCCATCCGTTTGTGTGGCCTTGTGAAGGTTTGCTGTGTGAAGAAGGTAAGGTCGAGAATATTCCCGTGAGCAATGTAAAAGGCGATCAACGCACTGTCGCGACCATTTTTGGGGTTGCGGAAGATGAGATTCCGGCGAATTACAGTTTTACCAATGTATTTCTGCACAACAAAAATTACCATCGTATTCATGCGCCTGTCAGTGGCACAATATCTCGAATTCAGCATATTCCAGGGGATCTTGTGATTCTTCGTCCGTGGATTTATCGCCAAAACCCTTCAATTCCTGCCTTTAGAAACGAACGCTACAATATCGACATCTTAGATGCTGAGGGTCGCACATGGTATTTGTCCATTGTAGGAGGCCCAGCGGTGGGTACCATTGTACTGCCTGCAAGCATTCAAGAAGGCGCCAAGGTTGAAAAACTAGAGCAGCTTGCGCTCTTCTTTTTGGGCTCAACCTGTTGTATGGCCGCACCTGTAGCTCCTAGATTTCACGGAAAGAATGTGTTTGTAGAGGTGGGCGCCAGCTATTAACTTTGCGGAAAAATTGCTATGCAAACACTGAAAGCCTTCCGTATAACGGCTTTTCTTGAAGGACTCTCCTACATTTTATTGCTATTTGTGGCCGTGCCGGTGAAGTATATGTTGGGTAATGAATCGCTCGTAAAGATACTTGGTATGCCTCACGGTTTGTTGTTTGTCCTCTACATCATTTTCGCCTTCTGGCTTAAACCGGACTCTAAATGGACGACCAAAGAATTTCTATTGATTCTGGTAGCATCTCTTATACCTTTTGGTACTTTTTACATCGATAGAAAGTACCTGCGACCAGCATCCTAGAACAGCGTAGCTGATTCATCTGGCGTATTAGGAATGTGCAATTGAACGGGCAAAGCATCATTTAACTTCTTGATCAAATGAGCTGATAGTAAAGGCGACGCTTTTTCCATGTTTTGATGTACAAAGAAGTGGATATGGCGAAGGCCCTGTTGATGCCAAATAGTTAGTCTTTTCACCCAATCGTCAAGCCGGTCATAATCGCTTTCATGATTGGCTCCTACATAGCGCACGAAAGCTTCGTTGGTGGTGAGTCGCATATGCATCAGGTCTCTCCTACCCGCGGTATCCACCAATACGTTGGTCATCTCGTTTTCTTCCAAAAGATGATATAATTCCTGAGCTACCTTTTCATCATTGAACCAATCGGTATGCCTGAACTCGAGTGCCAGTTTGTATTCTTTGGGCCAACGTTCTACAAAAGTCACTACACGATCCCAATTCTTCGGACCGAAGTTGTTGTGCATTTGTAGAAAAATAGTACCGAGTTTTTCTTTTAGGTGACTAACCGCATCCAAATAGGCATCAACATACGGATATACCTTTTCGTTCAATCTTCTCAGATGACTAATGTCTTGCGATAGCTTAGGAAAGAACTTGAAGTTGGGAGGCGTCTTTTCATACCATTTTTCAAATTGTTCCCCGGGAAAAATTCGATAAAAGGTAGCGTTTAGTTCTATGGAGTTGAACTGCGTGGAGTAATAGGCCAATTCATCTTTGGTACCGCGCGGATAAAAATTCTTCAAATCTTGACGATTCCATTTGGCACATCCGATGAAGACTTGAAGCGGCTCGTTGCTATTTTTACTCAAAACAGCTGCGGTGTCAGGATGGTCTTCGGGAATGGTGAAATCAATGGTTTCAGGGTGATCAACACGTCCAAATTTCATAGGAATGGCTTTTCTCAAAGATAAGAATTAAAGCAAGGTTTTGACACTGTTAATGATCTGTTGATAACCTTTTGATAACTCGTTAATAGAAGGTGAATACTAGCAGCAATTTGCGCTACATTTATTAAAACCTAAAGTGATGGATACCAGAGCCCATAGTCTTCACAAGATGCGCCCCACCCTTTCCAAAGCCTTAGTCAACGACCAGATGAGCGCTGATGAGCGCTTTCAAAATGCAGTCCTCAGGCCCGTTATAAAATTACAAAACGACTTGTTGATAGCTACTTTTCGCAATTATGTGAATAAACACAAAGGAGTATTCTATGAACTCTCTTTGGAAAAGAAGCTATTGTACATTGAGCGCGCCATTCAAAAGGATATTAAATTTCGCAATTCACTGAAAGGCATGGTGATGGGCATGTTTACTGTGGAGGAATATGAAACCTATATTCTAAATTCCTCTGCGCTGAACAAGCGCATGATGAATATTGTGATCGAACGCCTCAAAGATCAAGTACAGCTGCTTGAGCCTAATTTCGCTAAGGTAATCTGATGTTTAGCAACTCTTTAACATGAATGTTCATTTTTTTACCTAAATTTGAAACGTTCATTTCAATATAAAATGCCTAATACTTTAAAATTTGATCAGTCACTGGTAGTCCGCAAGGCGGCGGAAGTCTTTCAAGAAAAGGGTTACAACGGCACGTCTATACAGGATTTGGTAGATGCCACGGGCCTAAACCGTTCAAGCATCTATAATAGTTTTGGCTCCAAATTGAAGTTGTATACGTTAGCCCTTGAAGGTTACAAGAAAGATACTCAAGAACTAACCGCAGACTCGATGATGGAATCAAATACAGCTTTGGAAGCTATCAAGAAGCTCTTTTCGCTATATATCGATGAAAGCCTCAAAGACACTTCAGGGAAGGGTTGTATGATCAATAGTTGTATGTCAGAAATGGCGTCTTCAGGGGAACAAAGCATATTGACTTGGCTGAATCGCTCACAGCAAGAAAACCTTGCAGCTTTCGAAGAATTGTTGGCGAAAGGACAAAATGACGGGAGTATCAATACGAACCAGAGCCCCAAACAGTACGCCCTTTTTCTGCTATCGTCGCTGCAAGGGTTACGGATGACCAGCATCCTCCAACGCAACAAAAAAGAACTTAGAGATTTGGCGAAGACCTATATAAGAACATTGACCTAATTTTTTTTACATCATTTTGGAACATTCATTTCAATATAAATTTAACATAAAACAATACCTATGAATTCTTTACAAAACAAAGTGGCTATAATCACTGGAGGTACCAGTGGGATGGGCTTAGAAACCGCTAAACTCTTACTATCTCATGGTGCCAAAGTAGTTGTCACTGGTAGAAGCGATGATAAAATTGCAGCCCTACAAAGTGAACTGAAAGGAGCCTTCAAGGTGTTCAAGGCAGATGCTGCCAATCTTTCTGACAATCAACGCGTGGTGGAAGAAACTGTAGACACCTTCGGGAAAATCGATCTGCTTTTCTTGAATGCTGGAATTTTTGAAGCGTTGCCCATCGGACAACTAGATGAGGCTTCCTTTGACCGTATTTATGACATCAACGTAAAAGGCCCTTTATTCCTTGTCAATGCTGCCGTTCCACATTTGAATGACGGAGCTTCTATCCTCTTCAATACATCTGTTTCTGGCGAGAAAGGAATGCCAGGCGTCAGTATTTACGGTTCCAGTAAGGCGGCACTACGTTCTGTGGTGAGAACTCTGGCTGCTGAACTTGCCGAAAAGAACATTCGCGTAAACGCAGTGAGTCCCGGCCCCATCGAAACCCCCATTTGGCAGAAAACCAACCTCTCAGATGAACAAATTGAAGGGTTTGCCGCTGGCGTTTCTCAGCAAGTTCCACTGGGTCGATTTGGTCGTGCTACGGAAGTAGCAGAAACTGCGGTATTCTTATTGTCGGATGCCGCTTCTTACATCACAGGCTCAGAGCTTGCCGTAGATGGCGGTATGGCGCAAGTGTAATTGTAGTCTAAAACCAAAGTGAAGTCTGTGCCATGCAGACTTCACTATTTACCTGTCAAGCAGCGAGACCCCATTTAAATCAGTGGTGAGCACATCACTCATATAATCGAAGAACGGTCGAATCGCCTGAAAGGATTTGTCCACTTTTTCTAAGAAATTCTTTGCCGTTACTTCTTTATCCGTAAACTCCTTGGTGAATATGAACTGCTTAAAACGGATCAGGTCAATCGCAGGATGTTCTTTATTGAAACCTTTGGGAGCCGTCTTAACAGCATCACCCACCAACGCAACCCATGCTTTTTTGAAGGAAGGGTTTTCAATGATCTCTCTGAACTCGTCGGCGTCCATCTCCAACTCCTTTCGTATTCTAAGCAGGTCTTCTTTATTCGGATCCCAGAAACCAGTGGCAATAAATGATTTTCCCGGTTTGATTTGTATGTAGTATCCACCGCGAAGTCTTGGTTTTACACGATTAAAAGAGGCTGCGTAGTGCGTTTTATACGGTGTTTTGTCCTTAGAAAATCGTACGTCGCGATAGATCCGAAACATTTTCATCTTATCGATCTCGTCATGTTGATTCATGTGTTGATGAAGGCTTGTCATAAACGTCTTCACTGTACGTTCGTGCTCTTTGTAGATCGTTTTATGCTCCTCAAACCAGTCGCGGTTGTTATTCTTTTCTAGTTTTCTCATGAAGTCAAGGGCTTCATTGGAAATAAGGATGCTCATACAGATATTTTTTTTCAATTTACAAACTCTCATTTGCCTAATCACGGTTGTTCAATAAATAATTTCATCATTGCAATATTTAACGTTCCCATAGTAAAAGAACACCCAGGAGATCGCTACTTTTACCTCATAAGGTTTGTAGATGAAAGACAAGCAGCATATCATTCAAGAAATAGAATCACAAAAGTTGCAGCCGCATCTGAGATTTGTGCTGAAGCAAAAGACGGAGCGCTTTACGGAGCGTTTGTTTTATACCCTATTTGATGCGGACACACCCGTTGCAGGAAATATTGAATCTCTGAAGAAACATTTCATGGAACTGACAGATTTGGCCTGTTGGGACCAACAAAAGACCTGCGGTAAAACATGGGACAATTACGTGCAGCAACTTCCCACTATTTTAAAGAAGTTGAATTTGGACGCAGAAGCCTTTGTGGCTTGCGATCCTGCGGCCAAGTCTATTGAAGAAGTGTATCTCGCTTATCCAGGATTCTATGCTATCGCAATCTATCGTTTGGCGCATGAACTATACAAGATCAACATTCCTTTGGTTCCTAGGCTTATGAGCGAATTCGCCCACCATCGCACAGGCGTAGATATCAATCCGGGTGCACAAATCGGGGAGGCCTTTTTCATCGATCACGCCACTGGGGTTGTGATTGGCGAAACGGCGATTATCAAGGATCATGTCAAAATCTATCAAGGGGTTACCTTAGGTGCTTTGTATGTTTCCAAAGACCTTCAAAACGTAAAACGACACCCCACAGTAGAGGAAAATGTAACCATTTACGCCAATGCCACAATTCTGGGTGGAGATACCGTTATTGGCGCTAATAGTGT
>CAWUKP010000146.1:0-6555 GCA_963922975.1 uncultured Spongiivirga sp.
TATCACATTCTAGGGTAATGGCCGCCGGCACGAAGCTAAACACAGGTGCTGTGGTGTCGTCTATAACAACTTCTTGTGTTTGCGTTGTTGTATTTCCATTTCCATCGTCATAGGTCCAAGTAATCGTAAATGTTCCTTGTGCGGAGTAGGTGAGTGGATCTGTCGTAGTTCCATTCAATATTCCAGCACAATTATCTGCAGCAGTTGGAGTATCTGTCACCGTCGCTGAGCATTCCGCAGTAATTGTTGGCAAGGTAGCCACGCTAGGAGTAGGTGCCGTTGTATCCGTTACAACTACATTCTGCGTCTGTGTTGCTGTGTTTCCATTCCCATCATCATAGGTCCAGTTGATTACAAAAGTCCCGATAGAAGAATAGGTAGTTGGGTCCGTAGTAGTCGCCGTGATCGTTCCACCACAATTATCTGTAGCCGTAGGCGCATTGATAACTGTAACTGAGCATTCGCCCGTGGCATCTGCTAAGGAAGCTACATCAGGAACCGGAGCCAAATTATCTTGAACAGTAACCGTAGCTGTATCACCAGAAGCATTTCCACTTGTATCTGTAACCGTTAAAGTTACTGTATTGCTTCCCAAGTCTGCACAGGTAAACGTATCCTGAGATAATGAAAGCGAGGCAACTGAACAATTATCAGAAGAGCCATTGTCAATATCCGCCGCCGCAATCGTAACGCTTCCAGTGGCACCCAACTGAACGGTAATGTTTTGTGTCACAACTGTTGGATTGATGACATCTGCTACAATTTCTACCGTAAAGGAAGCGGTTTCTGTATTACCCGCACTGTCTGTTACGTCATAGCTGATGGTTGTTGTTCCCACAGGGAAGGTATCACCACTGTTCAGTCCTGTACTGTCCGTTCTATTGACCGTAAGTGAAGAGTCGCAATTATCGGTTGCTGTAGGATCGGTCCATGTAGGTTGATTGTTACCACAGTCTAGGGTGATATTCGCTGGAACATTCACAAAGGTCGGTGCAATAGAATCCTGCACTGTTACTTGTGCAGTACAACTATCTGTTTGGCCATCGCCGTCTGTTACCGTAAGCGTTACCGTAACTGGAGAACCTACATTTGAGCAATCAAAAGTATCAATGTCCAACGCATAACTAGTAATGGCAACATCATCTGAAGAGCCATTGTCAATATCTGCTGGTACAATGGTTGCTGCACCAGTTCCGTCTAGTTGAACTGTGATGTTTTGACAAACAGCAGTTGGAGGAGCCGAAGAGGCTACATTGGCTGTTACGTTGATATTGTCTAAAGAAATATCACTTCTAAAATTCGTTCCAGTAATACCTTGGAAGCGTAGTTTAATGGTTTGTCCGTCATAGGCACTCAAATCTACAGTGGCTGTTCTCCATGCGGCAGCATTAGAGGTCTGTTGCTGACCAGAGATGGTGCTTACCTGTTGTACGGTGGGAACAGTTAGATCAATATTTAAAGGTGTCCATGAATTCCCATTATCAAGACTCACATCGATTCCAAGAGATCCCGTATCCGCACCGAACATATGATAATCAAAGGCGATTTCTGCATCTGTAAACCCGCTGAAGTCAAAACACGGGCTCAAAATGTTGGCTACTTTATTGGGGAATCCAGTACCATTTCCTGAAGCTTCGGTGTACAGATAGAAGCTACTTGATGAACCTCCGTTAGGACCAGTTCCGTTTGATCCTGTTGTACCACTATTTCTCGTCCAATCAATATCGTCTTCTGTGCCGTTTGCGTCATCGGTCCAATCTCCTTTACCAGCTTCGAATCCTTCCGTATATGGATAGGATGAAATTGTCGTACCGCTACAAGGAGGTGGCAGCGTAACATTAAATGATTGTGTTACGGGGGAAGCTGAGTCATAAGAAGCATCACCTGCTTGATCTGCTTGAATCGTTACGAGACCAGGTGTTCCTGTTAAAGTAACTGTCGAGCCTAATACCGTTGCAGGTCCTGAAAGTACCGTGAAAGAAACCGGCAAACCAGAGGAAGCGGTTGCTGAAAGTGCAAAGTCAGGACTGGTGGTAATTTTATCTGGTATCGGATCAAAAGTAATTGTTTGTGGAAGGTTGTTGTTGATGGCAATCACCTTGAAATCATCAAAGACGAAACCGTCAAAAGTTGTTGGATAGCCATCTGTGTTATTGGATCCGTCAGAGTCAAAGAGGAATCTAAATTGTACATTGTTTTGACCTGCGATGAATGAGTTCTCGGTAGCATCGATCAAAATTTCTTCCATCACCCAAACACCCATTTGGTCTGTGTCGTACAGCAATTCACCGTCGGGTTGGTTGTTTTGATCTCCTGAACTCTTTGAACTTCCAGGCGCACCAGATGCTGGGCTATAGCGGTTTTCTGTGAAAGTAGCAGCGGGCTTGGTATATTTTCCGCAGAGATACGTCCAAGCTCCAGCACCCACTCGGGCCTGCACTTGCACATAATCGAAATTACGCTCTAAATCCCATTTGGCATAGAATTGCACCAATGCCGCTGTGGTAGAGGTGAAGTTAAAGCTTTGATTAAGAGTGATCGTAGTGTTTTGGTTGTTCGCGTACGGAGGTGTAGGATCCGAAGCGATGGCAGTAGTTCCAGAATACGCATCTGAAGTAGTTCCCCAGGCACCTGTCGTGGTCCAATTCGAAGTTCCCGTGATATCTGGGTTGTCTGCAAAAACCACGTTGGGCTGGTAGTATTTTATGAGATTTGTTTCATAGATGGTATGGTCAGCATTGCTCAGCGTTACTTTGAATTCAATCTTATCGCCTGGCGAAATGGCACCACTTAACGTGTAAGGAGCGCTCAATGTACGTTGTTCCAATTTAGACCATCCTGTTTGTGTAGAAGGAGAGGAAATTGAAACGATGTTGCCTGAAACCGGCGTCAAGGTCAAAGTAATGTCACTGATGGTTTGACCAAGGTATTCCAAGCCAAATTCGAACGAACCTGTAGTCGTATTGATATCACTACTATTTAGGTCGTTAAATTTCACTTGTTTACCTGCAAAATAGGCGTTTACGAAATTCATCCGCATCGCGCGTTTGGCGATGTCTACAATTTGGGTTGAAGAAGGCCAGAAACCACCTTCTGAACCATCCCAAGCACCATTTTCAGGGGCACAGGCTAGAATAGCTTGTCCAGATCCTGTTGATCCGTTCACATCGGCCACACCACCTAACATCCAGTCGCTCATATCCCCATTGGCCACGGTCAGGATATCCGGAGCTTCACCGTAGATATAGCGGTTGAATCGCGTAAGATGTTCTGAATATTTCGCATATTCTGCTTCACGTCCTGATGCTGGCGCATTTACTTGCCCGTTGTAGGCGTGGGGAATCAAGTTAGAAGTCGCGTGGTGATTTACCGCCGTTTTGAAATCGTGTTGCGCAGAAAAGTCACGGGCAATACGCGTTTCGGGTTCAGAGAACGGCGAAGTACCGCGATAGGTATTACTGCTTGGGGTTCCTGAGGAACCACCATAGGTAGGTCCCCACAAATAATCGTAATTCCTGTTCAGGTCAACCCCGCGTAGGTTGTTGTTTCCAGTATTAGCTGATGGATTTAGGTTTTTACGCTGCAATCCACCACCAGAAGGTTGTATTTGCTCATTCCAAAGTAGCCCATCTGGGTTTGCTACTGGGATGAAGTACATTTCGTTATTATCAACCAAGTTTTGAATACTCGGGTCGGTTGCATAGTTTTCCAAGACATACCACATGAAGTATATCAAGTTCATCATAGAAGACACCTCTCTGGAGTGTGTCATCCCTGTAAACAACGATTCGGGCTCGTTGGCCTCGTCGGTATCTGGATTGTCTGAAATACGCACATAATAAATGGTTTGCCCAGCCCAAGTGTCGTATTGTCCGCCGTTGGTAAAGCTATTTCCAAAGGTTGTTTCGTTTGTTGGCGAAGCATCTGTTCTTGCAGAAATGAGGTTGGGATACATGGCTCGCATGTCGTCCAGCTCTTGGAGCATTTCCGAATAGGTCAAACACCCGCCCATGCTACCAAGGTTAAAGTTTTGAGGTACTGCCCAATCCACTTCGCTACAGCCTTCATACTGTATCACATTGTCAATAGCTGTATTGAAGGTGCTTAAAGAACGATTGGCCATCGCCTGCGCCTTCATACTGGCTAGTTGAGCTTGCGCAATCGGAAGCTCTCTTTTGTTTCGCTCCTGATAATAGCTAGCGAGATCATCGATTTCTACAGTGTAGGCGATTCTCGACTTGTTGATGGCTTCCATTTCACCAGCACTCAACTCTAGGTATAGGCTGTTGTTTCTGAACATGGCGCCACAACCCAGATCGATACCCATGTTTTTCAGCGTGACTAGCTGAGTTCCAGTAGGGTTGGTGATTTTAATCTGTTTCGCTCTTTTAAGTGGGTTATGCTCGTGCTGTGCAAAAGTGAAATTCACAGCGCATAGAAAAGAAATCGCAAGGCAAACTGCTGCGCGAAGGGCAAACTTAGTCATGTGTTTTTGATTATAGGGCATTAGTTGAATGGAATCTTCCATTTCAGCGTACAATGATACCTTATGCAGGTGTTCTTTCAAATTGTATGTTGTGAAAGCTGGTCGGTGAGTGGTAAAGAATCTTCGGTGAATGGTCTGGGTTTTTGAAATGCTTTAGGAGCTGACACCATAAAAAAAGCCTCAGAGGGTTGTCCGAGGCTTTTTTGTGATCTGTTGTTTGTCGTTTTATTCAACAATAATGCGCTTTTTGGCCGTAAATGCTTCATTGCTCACCGTGATGAAATAAATCGACGGACTGAGCTTTCTCACCTCTTTTCTGAGGTCAATTCTGTTGCTTTCTAGCACGTGTTCCTCCTTGTAAAGAAGACGTCCATTGAGATCATTAATGGCCACTTGCGCGTTGTTTGAACCCCAAGAATTGGGCAATCTGATTGTCAATGCTTCATTGGTTGGATTCGGGTATAACTCTACCAAATCACTGACTTCAAACTGATCGTTATCGAGCGTGTTTGCATCGGCAGTAATGTTGATATTGTCGATGGCGATATCTCCGTTAAAACTTGTTCCTGTAAGACCAAAGAATCTCAACTTGATGATTTGTCCATCCGCAGAAAGAGCAATTGCTGGCGAGGTACTCCAATTGGCACCGTTACTACCTTGTTGTTGTCCACTAATGGTATTCAAACTGCTCCATGTTTGTCCGTCATCGTCACTTTTTTCAACGTTCAAGCTTCCAATATCAGCACCAAACATGTGATAATCGAATTGGATTTGTGCGTTGGTGAAATTGGTGAAATCCAAGCAAGGGGTATATAAATAGGCTCTTTTTGTAGGATTTCCTGCGGGAACCACGTTTGCTGAAGCCTCGGTATATAGATACCATGTGCTTCCATTTGCGCCCGTACTTGGACCCGTATTTGTGGAAGGCGTCGTACCGCTATTCAATGTCCAATCGATATCATCAACAGAACCATTAGCTGCTTGTAACCAGATACTTTGACCGCTTTCAAAATCTTCGGTAACTGGGAAATCGCTGATAGAACCGTCAACACAGGTTGGAATGTTTGCATTGATGGTTGTTACTTGGAAATCGTCGAACGTAAATCCTTCAAAATTAGTAGGATAACCGTCTGCATTGTTTGCTGAGTCAGTATCGAAAACAAATCGGAAACTTACATTGTTTTGTCCGTTCAGGAAGGTGTTATCATTTCCGTTGATGTAGATCTCTTCCATAACCCACAAGTCTTGCTGGTTTCCGTCGTAGACCAATTCACCTTCTGGTTGATTGCTTTGATCTGCACTTGATTTGGTCGTTCCTGTCTGCGTACTATATCGATTGGTAGACTCGGTGGCAGCAGGTTTGGTATACTTTCCTGACAAGGCGATCCACGGCCCTGAACCTACACGTCCTTGCAATTGCACATAATCGAAGTTGCGCTCTAAATCCCAGGTCGCATAAAATTGTACCGTAGCAGCCTGTGCAGACGAGAAATTGAACGTCTGATTGAGTGTTATGGTTGAATTCTGATTATTGCTGTAAGGAGGCGTTGGGTCTGCCGCGATACCGGTGGTATTCTTGTAACCATTCGAGCTTGTGCCCCAGGAACCAGTAGTGGTCCAATTGGACGTTCCCGTTGCGTCTGGATTATCTGCGAAAACCACGGTAGGCTGATAGTACTTTACAATATTTGTTTGATAGATCACGTGATCACTGTTGCTTACGGTCACTTGAAACTCAATACGATCGCCAACGGTGATGCCGCTATTTAGGATGTAAGGAACATTCAAGTTTCTTTGCTCCAATTTTGACCATCCTGTCTGTGTTGCAGGAGGAACTAAAGAAGCGATATTACTTGACACGGGCGTTACATTCAGTGTAATGTCACTCAAGGTCTGACCTAGATATTCTAATCCGAATTCAAAGTTTCCGGAAAGCGCGTTGACGTCAGTGGTATTCAAATCTGCGAAACGCACCAGTTTTCCACTTAAATAGGCGTTTACAAAATTCATGCGCATTGCTCTTTGCGCAATCTTATAGATAAATTGGGGTGCAGGCCAAAATCCGCCTT
>CAWUKP010000147.1:0-6513 GCA_963922975.1 uncultured Spongiivirga sp.
ATAACGTCATAGCCAATTGTGCGATTCCTGTGGTTCCTGATTTGCTAGATGAGCCGTATGCCAGTACACTAAAGCAGCAAATTGGACCGCATCCCAATTCTCCGTCACTCTTGTGTATGTATCTCGGTTTTAATCAAAAGGTAGATGCCTTTGGGGTGAAGTACTATTCGAATTTTATCCAGGGAGAGGGCGTTAAAAGCTTGAAGGACGTACACCCAAATCAGCTTGGCGATTGGTCGAAACGCAGTTTCATCTTCGTTGATTACGAAAAGGTAGATGCAGGGCTTGCACCAGCAAACAAGGCAGCGGGAGTTATCTGTACCGTGGCACAATTGGAAAACTGGGAAGGATTGAGTGAAGAAGACTACAAGGCTAAAAAAGAAGAGGTCGCACAAATCTTGATGCGGCGCTTGGACGAGAAATTCCCTGGTATACGAGACAGTATTGAGTACTATGAAGTTTCCACCCCTAAAACCATAAAACGCTATACTGCCAACCCAGGCGGTGCCGTCTATGGGTTTGCACAAACCAAAGCGTTAACTGGATCCAAGCGATTTAGAAACAACTTCTTGATACCCAACCTGTATTTTGCTTCTGCATGGGCATTCCCCGGAGGCGGATTTGAAGGTTCGATTACAGGAGGCTTCTTGGCCGCCTTGCAAATGAATAAAGACAACATATGGTCTGAGTGCGATGCTGAGAAGATTGCCGACAACCGAATCGTGGCCCTTAAAGAGCGGAAAGTAATCGATGACAATACACTAGAACTCACTTTTGCAAAACCTAAAAACTTTGAACATCAGCAGGGGCAATATGCCATTCTCAACCTAACAAATCCGAAAGTAACCACTTTGGATTTGCCGTACAGATGGCTTCCTGTGCTTTCGAATGGAGAAGAGAATCACTTGCGATTTCAGATTGAGCAAGATGGCAGTAGCTTTTCAAAAAGTTGTGAATTAATTGACATAGACGAGGAAGCTATTGTTTATGGCCCCATGGGTTAACTAACACGGAACCATCAATACCAAATCAAAGAAAAATGAGTGGTGCAATTTTTTTCTCAGGCAAGTATGGCAGTACGGAGCAGTATGCGCACTGGATCGGTGAGGCAACTGGATTGCCAGTATTTGATATCAAAGATCCTGAAGCAGATCCTTCAAAGTATGAGTTTCTCATATTGGGGAGTTCAATTATCTACTTTAGATTAACCATACGACAGTGGCTGCGCGCTCATATTTCGCAACTGGTGGGCAAGACTGTCATCTTGTTTTCCGTGTCTGGTGCGGGTCCGAGTGCCAAGCTAGAAAAGTGGGTTGCTGCTTCCATTCCTACGGAGATGGCCTTGCAATTGGAGCATTTGGCGCTTCGAGGAAGGTTGGATCATTCCAAAGTGAATTGGTGGATTCGTCAAATCCTGCATGTGGCATCTTTGTTCAATCCTGATCCACAAGCCAGCCGAGACGAGCGATATGGTTTCGACTATGTCGACAAGCAAAGCATCGGGCCAATTTTGGATTTAATCCACAGCACACAGTCTGCAGCTGTATCTGTGTAGTGCGTGGTGAAATCAAAATAATCAGTTTCTGAATTAAAACATATTCGTAATGCATCCAAAAATAAAAATACTGGCCATTTGCGGGAGTCCGCACAGAGGAAATACATACGAGATACTTCATATGTTAAAGGAAAGCAACCCAGACGTAGATTTCAAGATTCTGATGCTGTCTGAACTGCATCTGAAAGACTGTTTGGGTTGCTATTCCTGTATCAATACTGGCGAAGAAAACTGTCCTTTAAATGATGATCGTGATGCCATTCTTTACGAGATGGCAGAAGCTGATGGTACTATTTTCGCTTCCCCTACCTACGCTAGAACCATAAGTGCTTTGATGAAAAAGTTCGTGGAAAGAACAAGTTATTTGGCGCACAGGCCTTTATTTTTTGGCAAATACGCCATGGCCTTATCCACCTGTGCAGGCTTTGGTGGAGATCTGACCTGCAAGTACATCAAAGAGAATTTTGGGCAGTGTGGATTTAACTTCATTTCAACCGCTGCCCTTAAAACCGCTACCAAGTCTCCAACCGAGATGGATCACACGTACAGGGTAGCATTGGAAGCCTATAACCAACTGTTAAACGCTATAAAATCAAAAGAAAAATTTGACCCTTCTCTGGGGCAGTTGGTGTACTTCCATATTTTCAAATCAATTGCAATGGCCAATAAGACGAAAGGATGGGCTGATTACGAGTTCTACAAAGACAAAAAGGACTACTACTACGATCTCAAAGTTCCGTATGTTAAGAATAAGTTAGCCAAGTGGGTAGCAAAAAGGGAAGTGAAGAAGTTGCTAGCAAATAGATAATGCTATACTCACTGCCATCAAAACATGGGCGTTGTTTGATGTTTTAGCGCAAGAATATCAACACATTACATGGCTTTATGAGGCTGTAGATTATTCCCAGAAGCTCGTCTAACAACAATTCAAGAACGTATTTCGACGGTTCAGTCATCTTTTCGTGTGCAGTAGCTGGGGGTCTTATACATTTGTTTCAGAAATCATTCAAAAACGAACTATCAATCATCAAAACTCAACATTATGAAAACTACAGTCATCCTTATCAGCACCGCTATCTTTTCTCTATTCACTTCTAACGATAGCCATGAATCTGCAACAACTGTTGCAAACGAAATCACTTTCGAAGAAGTCTTTGGTAACTACCAAGAACCTGTTTTCACCCCAGTGGACACCATTGAGGTTTTGGAAGAAGAAATTGATCTAACGCTCGAAGCAGAAATTCTTGATTTAGTAGCGCACGAAGCCTTTCTTAACGAAACAGCAACCTTCACTTTTGAAGAAGCCTTCGGTCACACAACTGCACCTACCTTTGTTGCCGTAGAAAGCATTGAAGTTTTGGAAGAGGAAGAATTGGATTAATCACCCTACACCGCTTTCCACTTCAAGAAAAGGCATAACAACACATAAACGAAGACCTCTGAGCACTTCAGAGGTCTTTTTAGTTCGTGATAGCTTTGAAAGTATTCTACTGCTTGATGATCTTTCCATCTTCCATCTCGATAATGCGGTCGGTTCTCAGTGCAAAATCATGGTCGTGTGTCACCACTAATAGCGATAAACCTTGTTCTTCTTTTAAACGCTTAAAAATCTGAAAAACGTTCTCAGAGTTGTAGCTATCCAGGTTTCCAGTAGGTTCATCGCCCATCAGGATGGCTGGATCGTTAATTAAGGCTCGGGCGATGGCCACGCGTTGCTTTTCACCTCCCGAAATTCTCGATGCTCTTTTTTTGGCCAAATGGCCAATATTCAGCATTTCTAATTTTTGCATGGCGTCCTGTTCGATTAACGCATGACTTTTTTTCGCCAACTTTTTGGCAGGTAGCATTACATTTTCAATCACTGAGAATTCTGAGAGCAAATAATGAAACTGAAACACAAAACCAATGTGTTCATTCCGTATTCTAGAAAGTTCTTGTCGTGTTTTTCCAGTTACTAATTCATCGTTCAGAAATAGCTTGCCTTCGTAGTCTGTATCCATGGTGGAAAGAATGTAAAGCAGGGTAGACTTCCCGGAACCTGACTTTCCCATGATGGAAGCAAACTCTCCTCGTTTGACTTCAAAACTGATGTCTTTCAATACGTGAAAAAGTACAGGTTTGCGAAAGTGCTTGTTGATATTTTCTGCTTTCAGAACGATGTTCATAGTCGCGGTTTAGGTTCCTCGGATTATGCGGACGGGGTCAATTTTTTTGGCTTTATTAGAAGGTAAATACCCTGCGATAAAGGTGGAGAGCAGCGCGAAGGAGATACCAATCACATAGTACCACGGGTTGTAATTGATGGGATAGGTGGTGATGGTAGGTAAGGCTTCCGTTTCAAACGCCACATTGTCTATCAGCCTTGATAGGCCAAACCCTATGACAAGGCCTAAAATTCCACCTATAAGCCCAATGATAACCGCTTGGCTCATAAAGATCAATTGCACATCGGTGCCAGAAAATCCGGTCGCTTTGAGGATGGCGATATCCTTCATCTTTTCATAAATCAGCATATTCAGAATGTTGTAGATGCCGAAACCAGCTACGATCAATAAGGTAACCGATACAGCATAGGTGATCAAATTTCGAATGTTCGATCCTGTCTCAAATTGTGCATTCGCTTCATTGATATCTACCGCCTTCACTTCAAATTGGCGTTCCAATTGTTGGGCCATTGCTGTGGCACCCTTAATGTCATGAAGTTTGACATTGATATCTGTGATGTAATTCTGCGCTTCTCCTAAAATACGCTGGACAGTCTTTAAATTGGCGAAACTTTGAATGTTGTCAATATCGGCAATACCGCTTTGGTAGAAGCCCACAATTTTTAGTGGGAAGATATCGCCTCCCACGGTGCTTATTTGTACGCGATCGCCCACGGACAGCGACATTTTCTGGGCAAGACCGATCCCAAGCAGAATCCCGTTATCCGTCGTATTTAAATCCTCTGGCGTCCCTTCAACGATATAATCTCCAATATTTGAAAGTCGTGTTTCCTCCAGAATGTCAACACCCACTAAATTACCACCCAATTCTATAGAACCTGACAAGTAGAAAATTTGTGCTCGTAGCTGAGGAGCAGCCCCTTTGACAGCTTCCTCCGAGCGCAGGTATTGCAAAATGGGCAGTGCATTGTGAATTTTTCGCTGGCTTTGTTTGGGTTTGATGGAATGTACCAAGTTGATCGCATCCTCAAAATCGGTGTAGAGATCTACGGGTTGCTTATCAGAAGGTTCAATTTCATTAAAAAGGTGAATATGTGGTGTTTGGTTCAATATCAAATCGTCCAGCATCTGATTCAGCCCAGTCATGAAGCTGACCAAGGTGATGTATGCGCCGATTCCAAAAGTGACTCCCAAAGCGGCGGTTGTGGTTGATTTCATCTTGGTGATCAGATGCGTTTTGGCAATTTCGATAATGACCTTCCAATTGATCATCATTCAGGTTTTAGAAGTTGGGTAGTAGCGTCGATGCCGTGCAATACTTCGACCTGATCTAAGTTTTGAAGACCTAAGGTCACCACTTTAGAACCTTCTGTGGTCAACACCTTATTCGTATCGAACACATAGACTTTAGGAATAACCAAAGCATCTTCCTTAACTGCAACAAGGATATTTCCTTCACCCGAGAGGCCAGGATATAGCTGCATTGGAGGCTCTTTGAACAAGGCTTCTACTTTAAATGTTTGCGAACGTTCGTCCTTTCTCGGGTAAATCTTATGGATGTAGGCTTCAAAGATCTCTTCTTGATAGGCATCTAGGGTAACCAATACTTTTTGATTTTGTGCTACTTTGACGATATCGGTTTCATCAATGAGCAACTCAATGATAAAATCGTTCGAGGATCCAACAGCAGCGAGGGCATCTCTTGAGGTGACCATTTCACCTGGGTTTTTGTAGACGGCATAGACCGTTCCATCAATTTTACTGGCAACGGTAAAGTCACCTTGCACAATTTTGGAGGAAGCGTAATTGTTTTTGGCCTGATCCAGTTGCATTTCCAATTCGTTTTTGGTGCGCTGGTAATTGTTTTGTAAGAGATTGAGCTTATTTCTGGAAAGCTGATAGGTCAGTTCTCGGTTGTCCAGTTCTGCTTTGGTTCCGATCTGATCAGCCCAGAGGCGTTTTTGCCTAAAGCAGTTGATAGAATCATTCTTGAAGGTTATACTGGCTGCGTGAATTTCATCTTGAATACTGGCCAACAAAGCGGCTTCGCCTTGATAGTTCTTTTGGGCGAGTTCCATGGCCAATCTGGCATTTTCCGCACTGAGAATTGGCGTGCTATTGATCAATTCGATTAAAGGCTGTCCGCGCCGTACCGAATCGCCTTCTTCCACGAGATTTTTATCCAAAATTCCACTTACCACTGCATGCACCTGATACAAGCTGTCAGGTTGCACGGTAACCGATCCGTAGACGGAGGCAGTGATGGTTTTACGTGTGGGTGTAATGGATGATTCACTATCTCCGCAGGAGAACAGTAATAGGACGAAACCGAATGATAGGTATTTAATTCTCATGGAAAGGTACATTAAGCAACCATACTCAAAATACGTGATAACTCTTGTAATATTGGATGATAAAAATCATGCTTTGTCACCTGCATATTTGATGCGGCTCTTTAAAATGGAGATTGTATTTTTGCTCAAATTTTAGCGATGTATAAACTCTTGATAAGACCTATTCTTTTTCTTTTCGACCCTGAAGCCGTGCATCATTTTAGTTTTGGGATGATACGATTCTTGAATCGTTTAGGTTTAGGTTCACTATTTCGGACCATGTACGCGCTAAAGTCCCCTGATTTGGAGCGCAAAGTATTTGGACTGACCTTCAAGAATCCGGTTGGTTTGGCTGCTGGCTTTGACAAAGACGCCAAGTTGTACAACGAACTGGCCAATTTCGGTTTTGGTTTTGTTGAAATTGGAACCTTGACTCCGAAACCGCAATCAGGCAATCCGA
>CAWUKP010000148.1:0-6512 GCA_963922975.1 uncultured Spongiivirga sp.
GAACAAGTTGATCTCTGGCGATGAAGACATCAAATTCTTGGGTGAAGACCAAGAATGGTTGGTGCAATACGCAAGGAGAAAATTAGCCCAAGCTCATCGTGACTATTTTGTATTTGGTCACCGACATTTGCCGCTGGAAATCGATTTGGGACAGGGGGCGCAGTACGTCAACTTAGGAGACTGGATTTCTTATTTCACCTATGGTGTTTTTGATGGGGAACGTATGAAGCTGGAGGAGTTCAAAGGCTAAGACTCGGTCATTCCGAATTCATTTCAGAATCTCATGAGCCCTCTAAATAGTTAAGAACCTGAAACAAGCCTGCCTCTTCGTCAGACAGGTTCAGGTTGACGATTTTTGGTATCAACGAATATCCTTGACCTTCAATTGTAAACTTACCGTGCCATTCCATTCGTTTTCGTCAATAGAATAGACGATGTCAAACGCTTTTCGGTCTGTAATGAGCTCTTTCTTTTCACCAAGCCCAAACCCTATGCCTACAATAAGTTGAGAACCTCCTTGAGTTACCGTCAGACGCAGGTGTTTGTCATCTTCCCCTACACACTTTCCGTAGCCTGTATCACGGACTTGGCTAGACATGAATACAGGTTTCATGTTTCCTGGCCCAAAAGGTGCGAACTGCTTTAAAATTCGCCACATCTTCGCGTCAATTTCATCTAAAGGCAAGGCTAGATCTACGGTGATTTCCGGAGTTAACAAGCGTGGATCGATAGACGTTGCCACTGTGTGCTCAAAGGCATTTTTGAAATCTTGGTACTGCTCTTCGCGCATGGTAAGGCCTGCCGCGTATTTGTGCCCCCCAAACTGTTCTAAATGTGCAGCACATGCATCGATGGCCGCATAGACATCAAACCCCTTCACCGAGCGTGCTGAAGCCGCTAGCTTTTCACCGCTCTTGGTAAAAACCAGCGTCGGACGATAATAGGTTTCTGTCAAGCGTGAAGCCACGATCCCAATGACGCCCTTATGCCATTCTTCATGGTAGACCACTGTGGTGAACCGTTCTTGCTCTTGTTGTTGTTCAATTTGAAGCAAGGCCTCTTGGGTAATCTGCTGATCGAGACTTCTTCTATCTTGGTTGAAATTTTCAATTTCTTCCGCAAAAGCCAGGGCTGTTTGAAAATCTTGTTCCTTAAGTAAATCTACCGCATGTTGTCCGTGTTTCATTCTGCCAGCAGCATTGATACGTGGCGCGATGATGAAGACCACATCTGTGATGGTGAAGTCGCGTTTTTTTACTTGGTGTATCAGTGCTTTGATCCCCGGCCTTGGCTGGGCATTGATCACTTGAAGCCCAGCAGAAGCCAAAATTCGATTTTCACCTGTAATCGGAACAATATCAGCGGCAATTGCAGTGGCTACCAAATCAAGGTAGGGCACTAAATCTTCGAAAGGTTGGGCGCGCTTTGTAGCCAGCGCTTGCATCAGCTTGAACCCCACTCCACAACCACAAAGTTCTTTGTAGGGATAGTCACAATCCTGGCGTTTTGGATCTAGAACCGCCACGGCTTTAGGAAGGACATTTCCTGGCCTGTGGTGATCACAAATGATGAAATCGATCCCTTTTTCTTGGGCGTAAGCTACTTTGTCAATTGCCTTCACACCACAGTCTAGAGCGATGATTAAGCCAATCTCGTTATCTGAAGCGAAATCAATACCTGCAAAAGAAACACCATAACCTTCGGCATAGCGATCCGGAATGTAGGTTGCTACGTTTGGATAGAACGATTGTAAATATGAGGAGAGCATGGCCACCGCTGTGGTGCCGTCTACGTCGTAGTCGCCATACACCAGTATATTTTCGCCGCTAGAAATGGCTTTTTCAATTCGTGCAACGGCCTTATCCATGTCTTGCATCAAAAACGGATCATGCAAGTCTTCTAGCGAAGGACGAAAGAATCTTTTGGCCTGTTCATAGGTTTCAATACCGCGCTGCGCCAATAAAACGGCAATCGTTTCATGAACAGACAACACCTTTTGCAAATGGCCAACAATGGCCGCTTCAGGTTTAGGTTTTAAGGTCCAACGCATGATTCAAATATAATACTTTTCTTACAATTTTAATATGGTTACACTAAATCATATTTCGTACTTTGGGTGACCAATTTTCTTAAAAAAAGACAACATGCCTTTAGTCATACCGCTTTCTCCTGACCACGACGAAACTACCAAAGAATTAGCAGAATTTTTCAACGAAACCTTAGGTTTTTGTCCGAATTCGGTGTTGACCATGCAGCGGCGGCCAGCGATTTCTAGAGCTTTTATCAACCTCAACAAAGCAGTGATGGCCAACCATGGCCGTGTGACTTCTGCATTGAAACGCATGATTGCATGGGTAAGCAGCAACAGCACAGGTTGCCGATACTGCCAAGCGCATGCAATTCGCGCCGCAGAACGCTACGGTGCCGAACAAGAACAATTAGACAATATTTGGGAGTATCGCACCCATCCAGCGTTTAGTGAAGCAGAACGAGCGGCTTTGGACTTTTCTTTGGCCGCCAGTCAAGTTCCTAATGCAGTCGATGCAGAGATTAAAAGGCGCTTATACGAGCATTGGAATGAAGGAGAGATTGTTGAAATGCTGGGGGTGATTTCGTTATTTGGCTATTTAAATCGTTGGAACGACAGCATGGGTACCACCTTAGAAGGCGATGCCATTGATAGTGGCATGCAGTACTTAGGGAAACACGGTTTTGAAGTGGGGAAACACGTATAGACGCTAACGAATCACTTGCTGCCTTCAACAATGATCACGAATTCTCCCTTCGGTGCTTTGCTTTCGAAATGCTGAAGTACTTCTGTGACCCTTCCTCGGATGGTTTCCTCATGCAACTTGGTTAACTCCCTGGAAACTGAAACCGCCCGATCCGCTCCAAAGTATTCGGAGAAATCCTGAAGTGTTCGTAAAAGCTTGTGTGGTGATTCGTAAAAGATGATGGTGCGGGTTTCATCTGCCAATAGCTTCAATCGTGTTTGTCTTCCCTTTTTCACTGGCAAAAACCCTTCAAATACAAACTTATCACTTGGCAGTCCGCTATTCACCAAGGCAGGAACGAAGGCCGTTGCACCCGGTAAACATTCTATTTCAATATCCTGCTTCAGACACTCTCGCACCAACAAAAACCCTGGGTCAGAAATGGCAGGCGTACCCGCGTCGCTAATCAGCGCCATCGTTTCGCCAGCGCGCATGCGGTGGGCTAAGCTTTCTACCATTTTGTGCTCGTTATGCATATGATGACTCAGCATTTGGGTTTCGATCTCAAAGTGTTTCAACAATTTGCCGCTCGTGCGCGTATCTTCCGCTAAAATCAAATCTACTTCCTGAAGTACCTCAACAGCTCTAAAGGTCATATCCTTTAAATTGCCAATGGGCGTAGGAACGATGAAAAGTTTTGACATAGCTTGTATTTAGGGCCGTACTTGTTTTCCTAAGAAATAGGAGGCCAATAAGAAGAAAATAGCCATGGCCGCCCCACCTTGTTCCCCATCGCCCACTTGCTGATGTGCAAAAAAGGCGAGTAGAAAGTTAAAAAAGAACCCAGCATACGCCCATTCTTTCCAAATCTTGAGATTGGTCAATATCACGATGATTCCCAAAACCTTTGCAATGGCCAAGGGATAAATCAAATAGGTGGGATATCCCAAATTGGTGAATGCTTGTTGAATGGCCTCGTGATTGAAAAAGTACATGTAGACCGAAAAACACAGGAGGGCAGTCAATAGAAGAGTGGTTACCCAATAGAGGATACGTCGCAGTTTCATGCTGTGGTTTGTTGGTTGGTTGTTGTCGTCGTTTATGCGAAGCGTTTTTCTACCAGTTGAAGAAAACGCTCTTCGTACTCGTCTTTACCTTCCCAGTTGTTGTAGTCTGATTTCACCATCACCTCAATAAATCCTTTCGCTTCTGCAAAACTAGGTAAGGTATTGATCTGAGATACCACGCGATTGTAGTCTTCCTGATTGCCATTGAACAGGTGCTTGACAAAAGCAATACGGTCGTTCAATCCTATTTGCAATCCTGCAATCACGCGATCATTGATTGTTTTAGGTTCTAAGGCTACTTTGATGTCTTCTTGCCGCGGCGTTACATCGTCGGCGTCCTTTTTTACGAACTTGGGTTCTGGCACTACAACTCCTAGAATATCTTCAAGGGTTTCTTCCTTGGGCATTTCAGCAACGATATCCTTGATGGTATCCATCACAGGCGTAATGATTTCTTCTCGAGGTTCCTTCGGTTCATTGTAGTCCTTCAGGTTGTGTTTGATCAATTCATCCTGATTCTTTTCCTCGAAAACCTCATCCATGGTTTCATAGATGGCTTTTTCGCCCAAAGCTGGGGCCTCTTCCCCCAAATGCTCTTCCACAAATTTCAAGACGGTAAGTTGCTCATAGAGCTTTTTTACTTCCGCGTGTAATTGCGAAACATCTCCTTTTCCCTTCATCCTTAAAACCCTGTGGGCAATGCTGATGAGTTCCGCTTCTAACTTTTTTTTCATAGCGCTGTTTTATGATTGAATAGCTTGCAATGATTGCACCATTTCATAAGAATCCTTGCTCTTAAATTACGTATGTTTGCTGTATCTTTTAATAAAACGCAAGCAAGGCCTGTTTTCGTTTAGAAAATTACGAAATGTTTCTCGAAAATACCGTTAACCATGAAGAGCAATTTGGCTGGATTGAGGTGATCTGCGGCTCCATGTTCTCTGGAAAGACCGAGGAATTAATTCGTAGACTTCGGCGCGCCCAATTCGCCAAACAACGCGTAGAGATTTTTAAACCTGCTATCGATACGCGCTACGACGACGAAAAAGTGGTTTCTCATGATGAAAATGAAATTCGCTCCACGCCAGTTCCTGCGGCGGCTAACATTCGAATTCTAGCTGATGGCTGTGATGTAATCGGCATTGACGAAGCGCAATTCTTCGATGATGAGATCATTTCCGTCTGTAACGATTTAGCCAATCAAGGCATTCGTGTCATCGTGGCTGGTTTGGATATGGATTTCAAAGGAAATCCTTTTGGGCCTATGCCTGCCTTAATGGCCACGGCCGAATATGTGACAAAAGTGCACGCCGTCTGTACCCGAACGGGTAATTTGGCACACTTTAGTTTCCGAAAGGCGCAAAGCGACGATATTGTACTCCTCGGCGAAACTGATGAATACGAACCTTTGAGCCGAGGTGCATTTTATAATGCCATGCTTAGCGAAAAGGTGAAAGACATGGATGTACGCGCTGAAGAAATTCCATCGACTAAGACGACAAAATCCTAATGGCACAAGTGCACGAAACGGTTTTAGAAATTGACCTGTCGGCGCTCGCTCACAACTATCAGTATTTAAAGAGCAAGTTGAAAGCGGGCACAAAATTCATGGCGGTTGTTAAGGCTTTTGGTTATGGCAGTGACGCCGCGGAAGTGGCCAAGCACCTAGCTGAACTTGGAGTGGATTATTTTGCGGTTGCCTACGCCCGCGAGGGCATTGCACTGCGCGACGCAGGTATCGAGACTCCTATTATGGTGCTCCATCCGCTGCCCGTGCATTTCGAGGAAATTATTGATCGCTGTCTGGAGCCCAGTCTGTACAATGCTAAAACCTTGCGCTCTTTTCAAGAGGTTGCCCGTGCAAAAAAGCAACAGAACTACCCGATCCATCTGAAATTCAACACGGGTTTGAATCGTTTGGGATTCTGGGAAAATGATATAGACTTTTTGCATCAGCAGCTGAATACAGCTTCAGAAGTCAAGGTCCTTTCGTTGCTATCGCATCTAGCTGCTTCTGAAGATCTCAATGAAAAGGAATTTACAGAGCAACAAATTTCAAGCTTTCGTCATATTGCGGATCATTTCAAAAGCAAATTAGGTTTTCTGCCGAAGCTGCACATGTGCAATACTTCGGGCATTCTCAACTATCCCAACGCCCACTTTGATATGGTCAGAAGCGGTATTGGATTGTACGGATTCGGCAATGATGCGAAATACGATCAACAATTGCGGCCCATCGCCTCCTTAAAGACGGTCATTTCACAATTACACAAAATTGAACCTGAAGAATCCGTTGGGTATAACAGAGCTTACAAAGCCGAACATTACGAGCTGATTGCTACACTGCCATTGGGCCACGCAGACGGAATCTCCAGAATTTATGGTCACGGTAAGGGTTGGGTGACGATACACGGTAAAAAAGCGCCCATTGTGGGCAATGTCTGTATGGATATGATTATGGTGAATGTAACGGGAATTGACTGCAAAGAGGGTGATGAAGTACTCGTATTTGGACCAGAGTCTTCGGCAGATCAACTGGCTGAAAGCGCTGGAACTATTTCGTATGAACTACTTACTTCTGTATCTCAACGGATAAAACGTACCTTTCGTCGATGATTTTGAGTTGATTTTCTTTTGGTTTTTCTTAACATCTTAGTTTTTTCCTTAATTTGAAGTCCTAATTAACTAACTAATAAGTTTCACTATGGGATTTCTTAAAGAATTCAAGGAG
>CAWUKP010000149.1:0-6473 GCA_963922975.1 uncultured Spongiivirga sp.
TGCCACCGTATCGTAATTATTATCTATTCCCGCATCACCGAAGCGAAACAAATAATTCAGAATAAAATCGTTGTACGAGATTCCATTTTGTGCAAAAATCCTTCTGGTAGTAGAAATCAAGCCTATAGAACCACCTCTGGGGTTCCAAAGGGTAAACTCACCTGCTGTAAGACGTTCAGGATTGTCAAAGCGTGTAAACTCACAGGTAGCGGTGACAAAAACATTGTATTTGTTTGGATGAAATAGGCCTTGTGCATCAGGCTGTTGAAAAAGGCGCTCTGCGGCCAATCCGTCCTCACCTCCGTGTCCAAGATAGACCACTGCAAGTGCTCCTAACTCAATGTCGTTCAGCAAGCGTTGAGTAGCTTCGAAATAGCGATTTCCACCAGCGCTTGAAGTTTGCTCAAAAGCATCGGCATACACCTTTCGAACGTTGATAAACGGTTTTTGCGCCGCCAGAGCATCTGCCAAGCGATTCGTGGAATATTCCAATTCCCATTCCCAATCATCGTCCATATCATCCGAAAGCATGATCACATTGTTGCGCCATCTACCATAGGCTTCCGGACTGTGATACGCTTCGATTTTATCGACCATGGTATTCGCCAGACCAAGGTCGTCCGCCAAAATTCGACCCACAGCAACATCTAGGAGGTTATTAAACGCTGTAACGCTTCCCTCTTGAGGATCCATCATGCCAAAGTAATCATCAGACATAACAGAGCTGGTCAAACTAAAGCTATTGTAGGCGTGAAAGGTTGGTACGATGTTGTTATTGCCAGGGGTTCGGTTTTTGTAGTCATACGAAGTATCGCCAAATAAACAGATGTATTTCACTCGATTTTCTGGAGTGGTGGCATTGTCATACACATATTTGACCATGTTTCGAATGGCGCCGATGTCGGGATTTCCCGTATTGAATTCGTCATACACATCTTGAACATCGTAGACTCGCACTTGCAGATTAGATTTTTGACGATGTAAGTCTGCCAGTCGTTCCGCCGCAGGAAGTAATGCTCGCGAAGTAAATATCAAGTAATCAACATCTCCTTCCTGACCATTGTCGAAGAAAACAGTTCCCTTAATATTTTGATTGTCTACTCTAGGATTGCTGTCCGTTTGAGGAGTGAAATAGTCTTGCTGATCGACGGCCACATACTCTTGGACACTCCCTTGTGATACGGAATATGAAAAAGTTGTACTAGCATCGGTATTGGTGTGACTAACTACATTATATAAATCTGTGATATCCCAAACTGCCTGAATTTGCTGGGCATTAGTAAGGGCAATGGAAGCGACCCCTAGATTATTGCCCATGGCATTCACCCGAAAATCAAATTGTTTTCCGAAGCCCGACAAACCGCAAGTAGCTTCCACAGCTAAAAAGTCGAGGTATGAGGCTGAACTTGGATTGCCGCTATTGTCGTAAGTAGCGGTCACTCGAACCAAGTCTCCATTATCGGTAACGGTAGGTTGTGAGGTTTTGAGTCCATTTTCTGTAGCTTGACTGGTTTCGCTTGATGGTGGAAGCGCTGGAAAGTTGAATATCAAATCAGAGGTAGCGCCAGGATTTAAGCCAATTGCAAAAGAGAGTGATGTTGGAGAGCTAGATATGGCCGCAGGATTGGCCGTAATAGTCACAGGTTCTGTGCTTACGCGATTTGGAAATTCAAAGTCGTAGGTGCGTGTGTTCTCAATGGAAAATACATCACCAAACCATCTTCTTCCAATTTTTGCAATATTGATCCTATCTTCCTCTACATATTGATAGGCATTGTAAGTAGTGTAGGTGGTCTCAGGAACTCCTGGAGGTTCGATCGCCTCTTGAATACGCTTCCCATTACCGCCAGAAGCGGTAATATAATAATAGGTTCTATCCGTAAAGAGATTGATGTGCGTTCTGCTCTCGGCGTTGTATTTATCGGGCCCTTCTGCGTAAAAGAGGATATAGTCTCCACTATTGAAAACTCCGTCTTCTTCCCCAATAACTTGAATTGCATTCTCAGCTACGTCGTACTGTTCTACATCTTGATTGAGAAGCGGCACCATTCGTCCACCATTACCGTAAATCTTCAAGTTTCTGGGATCAATAGTACCCACATTCATTCCTAAACTAGCGAGAAAATCTCTACTAATACGGTACACTCCTGAGCGTACCACAAAAAAACGATACCAGTCGCCCGTAGCAAGCACCGAACTGCTGCGAACTCGCCGGTTAGAAACTTGTGAATTGGCTATTCTATTTAAGGGAACATTCCTGTAAGAAATATCGAAACTTACCAAGCGCCTGAGCACGCCTTGTTCTCGAATAACTGGAGCCAAGGCAATCATATTTTGCCGTTCGCCTCTAGCGGAGGAGGTGTAGGCTTTCAATTGGTGTGAACTCCCTATGGTAGAAGGATTGATCCCGCGTAATTGACTTAATTGTACAGTTTCGTATTTGGCATTAGAAAGAACCAGACCATTGGCATCTAAGGCTTGGCTGTCTTTCCATCGCCAAACAAATTGAATACCAGAATCTTCCGTAAAATCGAAATAAGGCTGCTGAAAGCCATCAATGGTCATGGAACGACCTTCGATATCCAATTCTTGGGCACTCCATTGAAGTACAAAAGATCGTTGTTGAGCATGTAAGAAAGATGCAAGTGCAAATGCACTGAAGAGTAACCTTATTTTCATCGCTTTTGTAAACGTTAAATCGGGACTGTTAGTATGCTTAAAACCACAAAAATCAAAATTAACAATAATAAATGATCGGTCATTGCGTTATTCACAACAGAATAGCATGGATTGACAACTTAGTGCCCCGACAAGCCTGATTTTTCCTTGCTGTTTTTACCTTAATTGCTATATTGCGCAACCGAAATCTTAGTTAAATAAGACTTACTTATCATGAACAAGAACCTGTTAATCAAATTTTTGGCTGTCCTTACTGTGGCTACCTCTTTTGTGAGTTGCAGTAATAAATCGAGCTCCAAGAATATTTCTCGTGCTACAGGCATGCGCCTGAACGATCGAGATGGTTGGTTTAATGAGAATTCCAACTTTAAAGAGCAAGCCACACCTCCAGGAATGGTATTTGTTGAAGGTGGTACGTTCACCATGGGTAAAGTGCAAGATGACATCATGCACGACTGGAATAATACCCCTACCCAACAGCACGTGCAATCTTTCTACATGGATGAAACGGAGGTAACCAACTATATGTGGCGAGAATACTTGGCCTATTTGAAGACGGTCTACCCTCCAGAAAATATAGAATACCGTAAGATTTATACAGGCGCGTTACCTGATACTTTAGTTTGGAGAAATCAACTAGGTTTCAACGAGGTGATGGTAGATAACTATTTGCGTCACCCTGCCTATTCAGAATACCCTGTTGTTGGTGTGAATTGGGTGCAAGCTGTAGAATATGGAGAATGGAGAACAGATATCGCCAATATGGTGGCTCTGCAGAAGGAAGGCTACCTAGCGCAAGATGCGATCAATCGCATCGATGCGGGTACTACATTTGATACGCGAACATTTCTTGATTATCCTGATAAATCTTTCGGTGGAAAGATTGATACCCTGGTAGGTCGAAGAGCAGCAAATCCTAAAGATAGCGTGCTTAACCTTCCTGGAAGAACCAGTGGTGTGTTATTTCCTGAATTTAGACTTCCAACAGAAGTAGAGTGGGAATACGCTGCTTTGGCACTTGTAGGAATTCGTAACTACAATACCTATCGAGGCAAGAAAAAATATCCTTGGGATGGTGAATATACCAGAGCTGGTAGTCGCAAATCTCGTGGCGATCAGTTGGCCAACTTTAAGCAAGGAAAAGGTGATTACGGTGGAATTGCTGGATGGTCTGACGATGGTGGTGATATCACTGTAGAAGTGAAATCATACCCACCAAACGACTTTGGTCTTTATGATATGGCTGGAAACGTAGCCGAATGGGTTGCTGATGTATACCGCCCTATTGTTGACGACGAAGCAAACGATTTCAACTATTACCGTGGAAATGTTTACTACAAAAACAAAATTCGTCCTGACGGAAAGCCAGCGATCGTAACTGCTGATAACATTCAGTACGACACACTAAGCAACGGACGCATTGTAGCGAAAGTATTACCAGGAGAGCTTGAACAAGTTCCAGTGGATGAGTCTGACACCTATTTACGCACAAACTTTGCCACTGCCGACAACCGTGGATACAGAGATGGTGAGTTGAGTTCTACGCGTTACTTCGAGCGTTTCTACGAGGGAGAAGAAAGCGAAGATACCAAGCGAAAAATGTACAACTCGCCTAAGCATCAAGTGTATTCTGATACGCTGGGTAATTTGGTAAGAGAATACGATAAGTCATCATCAAGAACTACTTTGATCAACAACGAAACCCGTGTATACAAAGGAGGTTCGTGGAGAGATCGCGCCTACTGGTTAGATCCTGCACAACGAAGATATTTGCCACAGTATATGTCTACCGACTACATTGGCTTTAGATGTGCGATGTCAAGAGTAGGTACAAAGGCGAAGAAGAAAAAACGTCCGAGAGGATAGATAGATATTGAGTTTACTTTAAAGAGCCCTGTTCATTGCGGACAGGGCTTTTTCGTTTATTTTTATTCCATGAACATCGAAGAACTCCATCAACATTTCCTTGCGTCTACTGGTGTATGTACCGACACCCGTAAATTATTTAAAGGCTGCCTGTTTTTTGCTTTGAAAGGTGAAAACTTCAACGGTAACACCTTCGCGAAGCAAGCCCTAACCGATGGAGCTTCGCTGGTGATCATAGATGAAAAAAAGTACAGCCAAGGTGAAAAGACATTCGTTGTAAAAGACGTTCTGACTACCTTACAAAAGCTGGCCAATTTTCACCGTAAATTTTTAGACCTTCCCATTCTGGCATTGACTGGTAGCAATGGTAAGACCACCAGTAAAGAATTGATAAATGTAGTGTTGAGTACAAAATTCAAGACCGCAGCCACTCAAGGTAACTTGAATAATCATATCGGCGTGCCACTTACCCTCCTTTCCATGGATGAACAAACCGAAATTGGCATTGTAGAAATGGGCGCCAATCATCAAGGAGAAATTGCAGCATTATGCCGCATCGCCGAACCTGATATGGGGTATATTACCAACTTTGGAAAGGCACATCTAGAGGGTTTTGGTGGCGTGGAAGGTGTGGTAAAGGGAAAAAGCGAACTCTATCATTACATCATCCAAAACGATGGTTTGATCTTTTTAGACAACGACAATGAGCGCCAAGCTGCGATCGTTGGAAATCATCGCAGGTATACCTTTGCAGAAAATGCAGAGGCTGATGAGAAGATACAACTGGAAGAAGCACATCCGTTTGTAAAGGTGAGCAGTGGAGGTCAAATCATCCAGTCACAGTTGACAGGAACCTATAATTTCACGAATATCGCGGCAGCCATCTGCATAGGACGGTACCATGATATTTCTAAAGCGTCCATAAAGAAAGCCATAGAAAGTTATCAACCTTCCAATAATCGGTCGCAGTTACTCACGAAAAAAGGACACCGTATTATTTTAGACGCTTACAATGCCAATCCTTCAAGCATGGAAGTTGCCCTAGAGAACTTTGCACAGTTTGAAGGCAGGAGGGTGTGTTTTCTAGGTGATATGTTTGAATTAGGTGCGGAAGCAGCCGAAGAACACCAGCGTATTGCTGATAAGACACTTGCACTAGACTTGCATGAGGTGTTCCTTTTAGGAAAACATTTTTCCGCCACACAAACTACAAGTCAATTGAAATACGCGTCTTTTGAAGCGCTGAAAGCGCAAGGTTTTGAACTTCCGGAAAATTCCACCATACTCATCAAAGGCTCTAGAGGAATGGCTATGGAACGAATTTTAGACTTGCTTTAAATAAAAAAGCCACCGGGTCTAACGGCCGGTGGCTTCCCTGTATATGATTTATCTGTAGTTAAGAACCGCTTGGAATGAGCACTGCATTAATGACGTGTACTACTCCATTGCTAGCTTCTACATCCGCCATGATTACTTTCACACTTCCATTGAGGATCACATCGCCGTCAATCACTTCGACGGTAACGGTTTCTCCTTGAATGGTCGTGACTTCTCCCGCAGCAATGACATCTTCCGCAAAGAACTGACCTGAAGCCACATGGTATAGTAAAACATCCACCAAGGCCTCTCCTTCTGGAATAGAATCTAAGGCCGCAAACGCATCATTGGTTGGCGCAAAAACGGTAAACGGTCCGTCTCCTTGCAAGGTTTCTACCAAATCAGCGGCCTGCAATGCCTCTACCAAAGTAGATAGTTCAGGAGTGGCAATAGCGATATCTACGATGGAAGGCAATGGTAAAAGCACCGCGTCGATGATATGTACTACCCCATTGCTGGCTTCGATATCCGCCATGATGACTTTCACATTACCGTTAAGAATAACGTCGCCATCAACCACCTCGACACTAACCGTTTGTCCTTGAATAGTT
>CAWUKP010000150.1:0-6467 GCA_963922975.1 uncultured Spongiivirga sp.
GATGTACCTTCTGTATTGAGCAGTCAAGAGTTTTTAGAGCGCAATCAAGTAGTAGCCTATCCAAATCCAACAACAACAGATATTCGATTGACTTCAGCTGGGGATATCCAGTTAGAAGATGCGCGCTATACTATTATCAACGTTTCAGGACAGACCGTAAAGTCAGGACAGTTTGATCAAGATGCTAGTATTTTTGTAGGCGATCTTTCCTCAGGAATCTATTTCTTGAGAATGCGAAATGCCGACAATCGTGAGTTCACGACCAAATTTGTGAAACGATAATTACAACAGCATAGCAACAAAAAAAGGCTGCCTATCTAGGCAGCCTTTTCTTTTTCGAGATTCAATTGATTAGGCTTCTACTACACTGTTTTCAGTACCAGCGAAGTCATTCCACTGATAACGATCAGCGGCCTCATCGTTAACGTAGGCACCATCTACTAAGTAGCGGAACTCATACGCTTTTCCTTTTTCCACGTTAAACGTTCCTTTGAACGTTCCGTTTTTGAGTTTCTTCAACTCAGATCCGTTGGCTGCCCAGTTGTTGAAGTCTCCAACAACCGCCACTTCATTTGCCTCCTTAGCTGGTACAGAAAAAGTAACTTTACAGACAGGCTTTGTTTTGAGGAATTGTTTCGTAATTGCCATAATTTCAATAGTTTAATGGTTTGTTCACGGAACAAATAAAGTTACTATTCGAATAGATCGCAACCTCACATAGCATTTTTGCGAAGTCCGCAAAAAAGAGGTCTGTTCATTCACAGAATACCAATCACATCAATACAATAATTTGAAAATCGAATATTAAAACAGGAAGTCGTTACAATATCTCAGAAAGCACTTTTTTTAAGAAAACGATTTCGTTTGTGGTGTTATACCAATGGACACTTATTCGAAGGCTATTTCCGCGGACAGAGGTGATGATTCCGTTGGATGCCAAGTGCTCATAAAGGCCCTCTTTTGCTTCCATACTATAGATAGAAGTGAATCCTTTTCGATTTTGAAATGCTTCAGAAAGTAGCCCCAACTCCAAGAGTACTTCCTTCAATTCTTCTGAGCGTTTTTGAATCTGTACTTGAAGTTGCTGCATTCCTAACTCATTCAAGTAGTCAAGTGCAAATTTCAGGCTTCCAAAAGACAAGCTATCCAAATGGCCAGGCTCCATGCGCATTTTGAGTTCCTGAGTATCCAGGCGCATGTTTCCTTTCAAAAGGGTAAAGCCGCAACCATATCCTCCTAACAGCCATTTGTAACCGCTGGCAATTAAAGCATCGATAGCAGCATCTTCAAAGTCGAAAGGCTCGGTTCCCAAATACTGCGTGCCATCAGCCACAATCAAAACCTCTGGAAAAGCTGCCTTTACTCTTTTCAAAAAAGATTGATCTATTTTCAGCCCCCTTATATAATGTACGAGACTAAGCGCCAATATATCTATAGCGCCCGACTCTAAACGTTGCCAAATATGACTTTCTACGTTGTGGTCTAGCGCCACGGTCTCTATTTCAAAACTTCCGTTTTTAAAAGGGAACCAAAGTGATGGATAATCGTCTTCTAAGAGTAGCACTTTTCCGCCTTCCCAAAATGTCGCAAGCGTTTTAATTCCCCAAGAAAAATTGGGCACCAGGTAGGTTTGATCAACAGAGGCGTTAAAAAATTGAGCTACCGTTGCACGCACTTCCTCAAGAAATTCATATTGCGCATCTCTAAAAACACTAGCATGTTGATGTAGATCAGCATCATGTGCCTTTCGCCATGCCAGCAACTCTGTGGATAGTAAGCCAGAGGATGCTGTATTCAAATACGTATAATTTTGCAGGGTAGGGAAAGATCGCCGTAGCTTCTCAATATCCATTGTGTCAAAAGTGGTAATTTTACAATTCTAAAGGTATCGATTTTATGTTTGGTAAAAAGCAAAAACCTTCCATCGACAAAGAGCAGCTGGAATTGATGAAAACAGCCCAAGAGCGCATCAAACAAAAGAAACGCTTATACTATCACTTTGTGTTATTCTTGGCAGGTGCAATCGCTTTGATAATAGCCAATGTAGTAGTTGGCTATGCAGAAGATGTACAACCGCTCGGAATAGATTGGTTTGTATGGGCTATCGGCCTTTGGAGTCTCATCTTAGTGTACCATCTATTTACAGTTTTTGTCACCAACAAGTTTATGGGGAAAGCCTGGGAGGCACAGCAACTTGAAAAACTAATGGCCAAACAAGAGGCACGAATCGAAAAATTGAAAAACAACCTGAAGAACGAAGAACTGTTGATGGCTGAAGCTGAACTAGCCCAAGAAAAAGAGGAAAGCAAAAAAATAGCGGCCCAACCTACCCAAAAAGAACAATGCGTTACCATTATTGCCGCTGTTGCAGAGAACAATGTTATTGGTAAAAACAATGAATTGATTTGGCATCTTTCGGACGACCTCAAACACTTCAAGAGTTTGACCAACGGGCATCACGTGATCATGGGACGTAAAACCTTTCAATCGATGCCCAAAGCACTGCCCAACAGAACCAACGTGGTTATCTCGCGTCAGCCAGATTTCACTGCTGAGAATATAACCGTGGTCCGCTCGTTGGAAGAAGCTTTGAAAGTAGCCAAAGACGATCCTCAACCCTTCGTCATTGGTGGCGGAGAAATCTATAAAGAAGCCTTACAATACGCAGATCGTATCGAGTTGACACGCGTTCATCACGAATTTGAAGGAGATACCTTTTTTCCAGAAATTAATCTTCAACGCTGGAAAGAAGTGGATGCCACCTTCCATCCAAAAGATGAAAAACACGCCTACGACTTCACTTTTCAGCGATTCGAACTGCGTTAATTTGTGTATTTCGTCGATGATATTCGTATTTCATCGGATTTTTATTTCAACGTGTTGGAAAGACAGCCTTTGCTATCCAAGCCTCGTACATTTGAATCAGGTTATTGGTTATAGCATATAATGTTCATCCATAGAAAGAGGGGATAGTACTTTATCTTAAGTGAGCATTCTTGAAGGCCGGAAGTGGTTACCCGGCCTTTTTCTTTTTTGGTACTTTTCTTCTCAGAAATCGTATTTTTGCCGCAAACCAACAAACCCTATGAAAGCATATATTTTTCCAGGACAAGGCGCACAATTTAGTGGAATGGGTCTTGATCTGTATGAAAAGTCTCCCCTAGCTCAAGAATACTTCGAAAAAGCCAATGATATTTTGGGCTTTTTGATCACCGATATCATGTTTGAAGGGTCTGCTGACGATTTGAAACAGACCAAGGTTACCCAACCCGCCATCTTCTTACATTCCGTTATTCTGGCCAAAGTATTGGGCGACAGCTTTCAACCGGAAATGGTAGCGGGTCATTCTTTAGGCGAGCTTTCTGCATTGGTAGCCAACAATACCCTGACTTTCGAAGACGGTTTGAAATTGGTTTCACAAAGAGCGATGGCCATGCAAAAGGCCTGCGAATTGCAACCCAGCACCATGGCGGCAGTTTTAGGGCTCGATGACGACGTAGTTGAAACTATTTGCGAACAGACAGAAGGTATTGTCGTAGCAGCCAATTACAACTGTCCTGGCCAATTGGTTATTTCTGGGGAAGTGGAGGCCGTTGAACGCGCCTGTGAGTCGCTTAAAGAAGCAGGCGCCAGAAGAGCATTGATGCTTCCAGTTGGTGGAGCCTTTCATTCGCCATTGATGGAGCCAGCTCGAGAAGAACTTGCTGCGGCTATTGAAGCGACCACTTTTAACACGCCAAGCTGCCCTATTTATCAAAACGTTTCTACCACTGCCATTACCGATCCTGTGCTTATTCAGAAAAATTTGATGGCGCAATTAACGGCTCCTGTGAAATGGACACAAAGCGTCCAGCATATGATCGCTGACGGCGCTACCTTGTTTACGGAAGTGGGACCGGGGAAAGTTCTACAAGGGCTAGTGAAAAAAATCAATCGTGAAGCTGAAACTGCTTCTGCTATTCTCGTGGAGGAATAGACTGCCTGTCTTCTTTCTAAAAAATCAAAGTGATTTCAACAAGCCTCCGTCAATAGGAATATTGACGCCATTAATGTATGCGGCCTTGTCAGAGGACAAAAAGGCGACCAAATAGGCGTATTCTTCAGGTTTTCCAATGCGCTTTGCGGGCACTTGTTCTTCCATAGCAGCTCGCACTTCGGAAGGACTCAGGTTCATCTTTTCTGCCTTTTTTTGATTCAATTGAGTGATACGCTCTGTATCAAAATACCCTGTGAGTATGTTGTTGACCGTAATTCCATCTATGGCCACATCAACTGACAAACTTTTTGCCCAAGTCACCACTGCCGCTCGGATCGCATTAGATAATACGAGGTAATTCAGAGGTTCTTTTACCGAAATGGAAGCCACATTGACAATGCGACCCCATTGATTTTCTTGCATTTGCTGAATGACCAAGTTTGTAGTAAACACTACTGATTTGAACAAAAGATCAAATGCTTTTTGGTAGTCGTCTACGGTCTTTTCTAAGGCCCCACCAGCTTCAGGACCTTGGGTGTTGTTGATTAGAATATCAACAGTATTCGATTGAAGATAGTCGGTTATTCGTTCTTGATACTCGTCAATAGCTGTGAAATCAACACTAAGAAATTGATGTGCTTGTCCTTGATCAGTGGGTAATCGTTGTACTATTTCCCTCATTCGGTCTTCGCTACGCGCCATCAAGGTTACACTAGCGCCACTTTCCGCCAGTTGAATAGCAATAGCTTTCCCGATACCGCGACTACTTCCGCCTACCAAGGCCTGTTTCCCTGAGAGATTAATTTTCATGCGTTCACCAAACTAGACACTAACGATATTCCTCTCGGACAGGACTAAAAACGTCCATTAATTTACAGGCGGTAATGGCCTTACCAGCATGCGGTACATTTGAAGGAATTACCACCACAGCGCCTGGTTCATAGATTTCTGTGACACCACCCACGGTAAATTCAAATTGGCCTTCTACGACATGCATGATCTGTTCATGAGGGTGTGAATGCTCCGGTACAACTGCGCCCGGTTCTACATCCCAAAATACCCATGTCATCTGCTCTGAATGCACCATTCTTCCGTGGTATCCTGGCATGATTTCCTTCGAAGGGATTGTAGCTAAGTCCATCGCGTGTTATCAGATTTAGTTTTACTTTTTATAGACCTCCCCGTCTTTCATCACGAAGCTAACGGTCTCCATAGTTTTCACATTTTGGGTGGGATCCTCGTCTGTAGCCACGATATCTGCCAGATACCCTACCTTAATTTGACCTAGCCGATCGCTTACTTCCAACACTTTGGCATTGGTAATGGTGGCAGATTGAATGGTTTCCATGATGGGCATACCCGCTTCCGCCATTAAACCGAACTCCTTTCCGTTTTGTCCATGAGGAAAGACCCCTGCATCGGTTCCAAAAGCAATATTAACTCCGCGTTTGTAGGCTTTAGCAAAGGTGTTTTGTATCTGCGGCCCTATAGCCAAAGCTTTGGGCACAATGATCTCTGGGTAATACCCCTTAATTTGGGCTTTCTCAGCAACAAAATTACCAGCAGTGATGGTGGGCACGTAATATGCGTCCATTTTTTTCATCAAATCCATGGTCTCCTCACTCATCAAGGTGCCGTGTTCTATCGTTTTGACGCCATTTCGCACTGCGCGCTGCATGCCTTCATCTCCATGAGCATGAGCCGCCACCTGCATACCATACTCTCTAGCTGTTTCCGTGATGGCTTTGATTTCTTCATCGGTAAACTGAGGATTTTGTCCACTCTTAGCCACACTTAAAACACCACCTGTAGCCGTGATCTTAATCCAATCAGCACCATTCTTATAGCGCTGTCGCACTGCCTTTCGCGCATCGTCAACGCCATTCACCACGCCTTCCTTCGGGCCTGGATCACCCATGAGTTCTTTCTTATATCCGTTGGTAGGGTCGGCATGTCCGCCCGTGGTACCAATTGCTTTTTCTGCAGTGAAAATACGTGGACCTGGTACTTTCTTCATCGCAATAGCTTTCCGCAAAGAAACATTGACACCGCTTCCCCCTAGATCGCGTACCGTAGTGAAACCTGCTAAGAGCGTGCGATTTGCAATTTCCGCAGCTGTAAAAGCTACATCGGCTTCATTTTTGGTGAACGGTTCGAGATAGCGACCCGGATTGGTTTCACCCTCGATATGCACGTGCATATCAATCAGCCCAGGCATGACCGTTTTGTTCTTCAGGTCATAGGACTTTTCTTGAGGATTCTGAGTGGGAAGGTAGCCATCTTTGATATCGACAATTCGGTTTCCTTCAACGATAACCGTCTTTTCGGTGAGTATTTTACCTGATTCAACATCTATTAATTTTCCGCAGTAGAGATAGGTTTGCTGTGCACCGAGGTTTACAAACGTAAGGAGACACAAAGCAAGAAGCCCATGTTTCATAGGATGTATTTTGAGTTAGGAAGGGAAGTTACAAATTTCTGACCTTCTTTT
>CAWUKP010000151.1:0-6429 GCA_963922975.1 uncultured Spongiivirga sp.
ATAAAATAGACCAGCCGTCAACAGCACGATGATGCCCTCAGTAATGGGCACCCCCGGTGGAGGTGGTGGAGGTGTAGAAGGTGGCGGCGGAATTTGCGCGTAGCCAACCATTGACACCAACATACAGGCCAAAAGCCCTATGTAGCGTACTCGTTTATTTGCCATAACATCGTAAAAGTAAAAAAAACAGTAGGTTAGAAAAATTATTTGCGTTCAGGGCTCGATATATTCTATCAATGGACAAAAAATTCGTCTAACTCACCATTTTACATTTACAATTTTTTAGGTTTCGTTCTAATTGTGGACCCAGAAGGGCTCGAACCTTCGACCCCCTGATTATGAGTCAGGTGCTCTAACCAGCTGAGCTATGAGTCCTGCTTTGAGACCACAATATTAGCACTTTTTATTTACTTCAATCATTCGTATCGTTCTTAATTTCCTCACAGAGTTCAATAAGCGTGCTGTTGGTACTCTTTGGGTGTAAAAAAACTATACGTTTATTATCTGCTCCTTTTTTAGGCGTCTCATTAATTACTTGAAACCCTTCTTCTTGTAACCGTTCTACCTCGGCTTCGATGTTGGTTACATCAAACGCCAAGTGGTGAATTCCTTCGCCTTTCTTATCGATGAATTTAGCGATGGGACTCTCCGGTTTAGAAGCTTCTAGAAGCTCGATTTTAACATCTCCTATTTTAAAGAACGAGGTGTTGACACCTTCCGATGCCACACTTTCAATTTTATAATGTTCCACACCTAGAAGTTTAGCAAAGAGCTTGTTTGAAAGTTCTAAGTTTTTCACTGCAATACCGATGTGTTCTAGTTTATTCATTATAAACGGTTTAAATATCCATCGGAAGTTACTAATTACAAAACAAATGATGTGAATTGTACTATTTTTGTGGTATGGAAACAAATAGACAGAAGAAAATAGGCGCCTTGCTACAGAGGGATTTGGTGGCCGTACTACAAGGCGCTGCACGCGAAGGTGGACTCCAAGGTGTTTTGATATCGGTTACGAAAGTCTCTGTTACAGTCGATCTTTCGATGGCCAAAGTATACCTCAGCATATTTCCGAGTGATAAATCTTCAGAATTACTGGAAGGGATTCAATCTAATGCTCCGCTTATCAAACACGAGCTCGCGATGAAAGTTAAAAACCAGTTGCGCAGAATGCCCGACCTCGAATTTTTTCTGGATGATTCTTTAGATTATATTGAAAACATCGACAAATCATTGGATGGCACAGAAAACCCAATTGCCAATCCAGACTTGCTTCAAAAACGAAAAAAAATCTAGTTTTTGACATTCCCCTTTTTCATAGCTAAGCGATACTTGTTCTCTAGGAGTTCACAAAACGCCATCAACATCATTAATATGGTGGCCCTGGCAGTGGTTATTGTAGCTTCTGCAGCACTATTTGTGGTACTTGCTGGCTTTTCGGGCTTAAAAACGTTCGGACTTTCTTTTTCGAATGCTTTCGACCCTGACCTAAAGGTAGTTCCCGCTCAAGGAAAACTACTCCGCGCCTCTGCAACTGAATTCAATTCCCTTGAAGAAGTTGAAGGTGTTGCTTCCTTCACAAAAATTATTCAAGAGCGCGTTTTACTGAACTATAAACAAAAGAATGCCATTGTTTATTTGAAGGGCGTTGATGCAGCGTACACGCAGGTAATTCCTATTGCGAATTCAATTCCATATGGTCAATGGCTCGACACCCAAAGCAGCCAGGTAATTTCTGGTTATGGTGTGGCCAACCGTTTAGGATTGGGCGTACTCGAATACGGCGATCGACTGGAAATTATCGTGCCGAAGCCAGGAAAAGGCTCTATTACCAACAGCCAGCGTCCCTTTGAAAGTAAACTCGTTGTTACTTCTGGTGTGTATGCAATCAGCGAAGAGATTGATAACAATTACATTCTTTCAGACATAGACTTGGCGCGATCACTTTTGAAATTAGAACCCAACGAATTCTCTGCAATCGAAATCAAAGTACTTCCTGAAGCAGATCTTGGAGAAGTATCTGCACAAATAGAAAACATTTTCAAAGATCCTGTTCTTGTTAAAGACCGACAACAACAGAACGAAGCCATCTACAAAATGCTAAACACCGAAAACATTGCCATTTATCTGATTTTTACACTGGTATTAATCATTGCGCTGTTTAATGTGGTAGGCTCCATAATCATGATGATCCTGGATAAAAAGAAAAACGCTCGTACACTACACAGCTTAGGTGCTACGGTAACTGAAATTCGAAAGATTTTCTTCCAGCTGGGTATGCTGCTCACTAGTATTGGCGGTTTGGTGGGTGTCAGTATCGGATTGTTATTGGTGGTGTTGCAGAAGAATTTCGGTCTCGCGATGATTACACCTTCTTTGCCTTATCCGGTGGAGATCACCCTCATGAATACCTTCGTGGTCATTGTGACTATCTTTGCCTTAGGAATGATTGCTGCTAAAATCGCCTCCTCCAGAATTTCGAAGGCATTATTGACGCATTAAGCAAATTGAAAATCGCCAAACCGCTCTAATACCTCATCAAACGTAGCAAACACATCGGCCGAATGATCGCTGGTGACCATCTTCGTTCGGTATTCTTTAAAATGGGGAATCCCTTTAAAGTAGTTGGTATAGTGCCGTCTGGTTTCGAAAACGCCTAGACGCTCGCCTTTCCAGTCGATGGACATTTCTAAATGACGTCTGGCCGCGGCTACCCGTTCTTCCATGGTGGGTGGAGCTAGCTTTTCACCTGTTTTGAAATAGTGCTTGACTTCTTTGAAGAACCAAGGATACCCAATAGACGCACGACCGATCATTGCTCCATCTAGGCCATAAACATCTCTCATCTCTTCGGCTTTCTCAGGAGAATCGACATCGCCGTTGCCAAAAACAGGAATCTGCATACGCGGATTGTTCTTCACGGCTGCAATAGGCTTCCAATCGGCTTCACCTTTGTACATCTGTACGCGCGTTCTACCATGAATAGAGATTGCCTGAATGCCTACATCCTGTAAACGCTCGGCCACCTCTACAATTTTGATGGATTGGCTATCCCAGCCCAAGCGTGTTTTAACGGTAACAGGCAAGTTGGTGCGTTTCACCATTTCCGCAGTGAGCTTCACCATGAGGGGAATGTCTCTTAAAATACCTGCGCCAGCGTTCTTGCAAACCACTTTCTTCACCGGACAACCAAAATTGATGTCGATAATATCAGGATTGGTCTTCTCAACAATATCAATGGCCTGTAGCATAGAATCGAGTTCTGCTCCAAAGATTTGGATGCCCACAGGTCGCTCGTACTCATAAATGTCTAGCTTTTGAACGCTTTTGGCTGCATCTCTGATAAGACCCTCTGAGGAAATGAATTCTGTGTACACCACATCGGCCCCTTGCTCTTTACACAAGGCGCGAAACGGTGGGTCACTCACATCTTCCATGGGCGCTAGCAGTAATGGAAAATCAGGAAGTTCTATGTTGCCAATTTTTACCACTTCATTGTTTTTGCGATGCAAAAGTATCTATTTTTCAACTTCTTAGGAAAGATGGGCTTTTTAAAAGGTGATCTCTAAGGTTTCTTCCTTGCCGTTTCTAGAAATAACCACTTGGGTGGTTTGACCTTTGTCAAAAACCGAAAGTGCACGCATATAGCTCATCATATTGGTCACTGTGGAATCGCCCAATTTGATTACAATGTCTCCTTTTTGCAATCCAGCTTTTTGAGCGGGTTTGTCTTCGCTGATTCCGTCGATGCGCATGCCTTGACCATCGAAAAGATAATCAGGTATCACTCCTAATCCTACTTTAAAACGAGGCACCTCCTCACTTTCATTCTTGGTTCTTTTAAACGTAAGCTCATCGTCGTCCAAATCCAATACGATCGCTTCCACATAGGAAGTGATGGCTTGCATGCCCGCGTAATTTAACTTGTCGGCATCATCAGAAGGTTTGTGATAATCTTCATGCTGTCCTGTAAAGAAGTGAAGCACTGGAATGTCTTGTAGGTAAAAGGAGGTATGGTCTGAAGGACCCACTCCCGATTCTTTGAGCACCAGCTTGAAGTTGTTGTTATTGGCATTCAAAGTTTGGGGCCAAATCGCGGCGGTTCCTGTTCCGCTGACGGAAAGCGTTCTGTCTGGGCGCATCCGACCCACCATGTCAAAATTCAACATGAAATTGACCTGTTCTAAATCAATGGTTGGGTTTTTGGTAAAATAGTTGGACCCTAACAATCCCATCTCTTCACCTGAAAACGCCATGAACAACACATTGTGCTGTAGGGGCTTTTCTTGAAGTAGCTCAGCCAGCTTCAGCATGACAGCTACTCCGCTGGCATTATCGTCCGCCCCATTATGAACCGAAGCCTCCCCCCGATGGAGAGAGCCTTCGCCACCTAGACCTAAATGGTCGTAGTGCGCACCAATTACAATGGTTTTATCGGATTTATTATCTAAATAGCCCAACACATTCGTTCCTGTGGTGGTGCCATTGCCTGCTTCGATAAACTCCACTTTTTGATGCGGGTCTTTGCTGGGCTTGAACGTAAAAGTTTGAAAATAACTATTGGCCTGGCCTTTCGGCTGCAAGCCCAGGTTCTCCATACGCTTTGCTAGGTACTCGGCCGCCTGCAATTCTTCAGCAGTGCCTGTTCTGCGTCCTTCAAGGGCGTCGTCTGCTAAAAAAGATACGTCTTGCTGCAAGCTTACCTTTGGAGGCTCTGATTTACAGGCCCATGCGAAGAGAATTATAAAGAGTATGAATAGCTTCTTCATCTGAAAGTGTATTTTTGCACAAAAATAAGGAACCTATGAAGAAATACTTCTTGTTGAGCTTGTTGCCCTTTGTTTTTTCTTGCAAGGAAACACCCAAGACTTCCGCCCCTTCCGATATAGAAAAAGATGAAGTTTTAGTGGCTGGAAAAGATTCGCTGATCTACCCAGAAGAGGTGCATTTCAAATCCATTCGACAAATCACCATGGGTGGCGATAATGCCGAGGCCTATTGGAGTTTCGACGATCAGCAAATGATCTTTCAGTCGAATAATGCCTCATGGGGCGTCGGTTGTGATCAAATGTTCTTGCTGAATGTGGAGGAAACGCTTCTCGAGAAGCAACCTCCGATGGTCTCGACAGGCATGGGTAGAACCACCTGTGCTTATTTCTTGCCCGATAACCAGCATATCGTATATGCCTCCACGCATTTGGCCGATAAGGAGTGCCCGGAAGTACCACTTCGCCAGAATGGAAAATATGTGTGGCCAGTGTATAATTCCTTTGATATTTTTGTTTCAGATCTGGAAGGAAATATCGTTAATCAACTTACCGACGAACCAGGCTACGATGCAGAGGCAACCGTTTCACCCAAAGGCGATAAAATCGTATTTACTTCCACCAGAAGTGGCGATTTAGAGTTGTATACTATGAATCTCGACGGTACAGAAGTAACTCAAATCACCGATGAGCTGGGCTACGATGGCGGTGCTTTCTTTTCCCCAGATGGGACGAAAATCATTTTTCGTTCTTCACGCCCAAAAACTGAAGCAGCGATTAAAGAATACAAAGACCTGCTTGCACAAGGCTTGGTACAACCCACAGAAATGGAGCTTTTTATTTGCAATGCGGATGGCAGCGACCTGCGACAGTTGACTTTTTTAGGAAACGCCAATTGGAGTCCGTTTTTTCACCCTTCTGGAGAAAAAATCATATTCTCCAGCAATTACGAAGCTGAGCGTGGATTTCCTTTTAATCTGTACATGATCGATTTGAATGGAAAGAACTTAAAACGCATTACTCACGGCGAAACCTTTGATGCCTTTCCTGTATTTTCTAATGACGGTAAATATCTAGCGTTTTCCAGTAACCGAAACAACGGTGGAGGCCGCGATACCAATTTGTTCATTGCCGAATGGCAGGAGTAAGGCCTTCAAATTTTTCGAAAGCAAGCAAGCCTTTAAAAATGTATCTTTGCCGCTCATTGCAGTAGGCTAAACGCAGTATGAAAAACATTCGCAACTTTTGCATCATTGCCCATATCGATCATGGTAAAAGTACCTTGGCCGACCGATTGTTGGATTTTACAGGAACGGTAACTGAACGCGAAAAGCAGGATCAGTTGCTAGACAATATGGATCTGGAACGTGAGCGCGGTATCACGATCAAGTCGCATGCCATTCAAATGGAATATACACATGAGGGTGAAACCTATATTTTAAACCTCATCGATACTCCAGGCCACGTCGACTTTTCTTATGAGGTTTCTCGTTCTATCGCTGCCTGTGAAGGCGCGCTTTTGGTAGTAGATGCAGCACAGAGTATTCAGGCACAAACCATTTCTAACCTTTACTACCCTTGGACCACGAATTGGCAAATATTACTTGGCACAACAAAAATGAATTTCCAGCCGCCAATCCATAAGCCGTAACCCACCTATATT
>CAWUKP010000152.1:0-6419 GCA_963922975.1 uncultured Spongiivirga sp.
TGTAGGAAAACCATGTGTTTGTAATAGTTCTTGTCCTTTAGGCGACTGGAAGGGCACAAAGGCGAAAAGATCTTCAGGTGCCCATCGGAGCAACCAGCCTACAACGCCGTTGCACAGGTTACATTCGCCGTCAAAAATGATGATGCTTTTAGAGTTCGTTTCCATCTGCTCAGTTTGTTGGTGCATGAAGAGGTAGTCGTGATGATTTCAAATTCATTTCACGAATACAAAAAAACCCGCTACTTCTTGGTAGCGGGTTTTTCGTTTTTCATATGGTTGTTGTGCTTACTTTCTGCACTCAGCATAGATATCTGCTGCCTTTTTGATATCCTCGTAAGAATTGGTGAATTCTCCATCGCGCAAGCGACTTTTCAGTTCTTTGCATTTTTGGAAAACATCAGCCATTTTCTTATTGAATTCTAGGGTTGACAAAGATTCGTCTAGCTCAATGCCTTTGTCTTCTTTGGTCAATTTCACAATATAGCCAGTGGCACCGTGCGTCAAATCTTGGTAAATACCCACTTTGCTGTTTTTGTATTTCACCAAATAGAATTTAGCACTGCTTCCGAAGCCCAAAGTGGCCATGTTGGTCATCGCGCCTAGGGCGCCTTGTTTCACTTTAAAACCTTCATAGCAAGCACCTGTTTCTGAAACACAAAATGAAACGTCATCCTTTGGTTTGAGGGTTTTGGTCTTTTCCTTTCCTTTCTTCAGATAGAGCACTTCCACTTTTTTACCATAGTCTGTGCTAGGCTCTTCGGTAGTGACCCCAGTGTCGATGTCATACACTTTTTTGGTTTTCGTGCCACCAAACTCGATGGTCAATTTACCTTCGAAGATCTTTTCACCTTTGTCATCTAAAACATATCCTGCTTTGCTGATGATGTTGTGCTTCTCTAGGTCTTCCTTGGAGATTTCTTCACCGCCTTTCACAAAAGTGCTGCCCTCCTTTTCTTTTTTGAGCGCTGTGTAGGCCAATTCAATCTCTTTGCGATTGCCGTTTTCGTCGTACAGCTTTGCATGGGCGTCTGCTTCTCGTACAATGGCGTCGAATTCGTATTGCGTACGCGCTTTTTTCACTCGAAGTTCTTTTGCTTTGCGAATGTGTTCTTTGGCTTTGCTGTAATCGCTCAGCGCTCTGTGTAGTTTCGCCAAATTGTAATGCGCGGTCCAAACGATATTTTTCTGTTTTTTATCGGCAGGGTCATACTTGGTTAGCAGCGTTTCGTGGAAGGCAACAATATCTCCAATTTTCGAACTAAGACCTCTGTAGTCTTCCAGCGTTTCAATGCTGCCGTAGATGGCTTTGAGTTCTGAAATCATGACCTCTGACTGTCCTTCTTCTTCCACTTTCTTTACGCGAAAGTACATCTCATTAGAATCTGCCAAACGATAGTCGAACTTCGCTTGAATATCTTCGGCGGCTTTCATAAGCAAACGCTCAAACTGTACTGACAACAGTTCTTTCAGAAACTTATTGGTCAGACGAAACTTTTTGCCGTCTTCAGAGATTACAATGTATTTAGCGGCTGTTTCTTTGCTAAGCGTTCCTGACTTTTCATAGTTAAAGTCTTTCGGTTCTTTCTTGACCACCAATGAACTTTGTTGTGGCCCTGTTGAATTCACCACGTAGTCCTCAAGTTTATAAGGCTTGGTGTAGATGATCTTTTCGAATGAAGGATCAGTAATCAAAATGCGCAGCGACATTTGCGTTTTTACCTCGTAGGTCAGGCTTTCATCTGCATTACGCGTTACATTCTTGCTGATTTTTGGATCAGAAGGTTCAAAAGACACAAAAAAGTCTGGATTATCCGTGTTGTTTACGAATTCAAAGCTCTGGAAATCTAAGATGGAGGCTATGGCTTTTTGGTCGAGAACCTCAATACCTTTGATTGGGATATTGACTACGCTGTAGGTATCAAAATTACTGGGAAGTGGCTGTTTGGGGTAGCTAGCAACTTTGGCGATTACAGTCTTGCTACTGTAGGTTTGAGCAATAACTATAAAACTTAAGAGTAATGTAAGTAAGGTGAATAGTTTCTTCATGATTAAGGGTTATTTTTAAGTGGTGCAAAGAACACCGAATTCCAACTGTTATGCAAGCATAACAATTGATTTGTTGTCAATGCATCATATTGTTATGTGAAGGCGGGTTTAGAGTTCTAGGGAAGCACTTAGGGCTCTAGATTAACCACATAAAAACGTCGAAAGTTTTTGGTGTTTGTGAACAGTGCTACTTTACTACCATTAATGGTGCCCAGTGGACTCACAAAACGTTTTTTTATAAAGTAGTCTAGGTTTTGTAGAATGACATCCTTCTCCGTAGCAGTCTCAGAGTCGTAGGTTACTATCTTTTCATCAAAGTCGGTTTGTAGACTAGCTTTGTATATTTTGGGGATTTCATTTTTGAAGTAGGTCACAAAGAAGTATCCATTGCCGCCAGTGGCGTTGGCGGTTGCTGTAGCCGAAATTGTGGCCATAGCAAAAGCTCCTAGCCAATCGCCAAAGCTATTATAAGCCTTGTACTTTACATTGCCTAACTGTAGTGCATATTGCTCATTCCCAACTTTTTCGACAGCCAACGCTGGTGACTTTTTAAATTTTGCATAGAGCTTCTTGAAGTCAATGATTTCTCGTTTGATTTTGGAAGCATCTTTAAAATAGTTAGTATAAACTGGGTCAATATTATTGCGCATCAATTTTTCCTCATTGATGATCAAGTTTTCCTTCTTATTGTCCGCCAAATTCATTTTGGTAACAATGATTCGGTTCTTGTTGGCTATGGTGTAGAATAAGTGGTCATCGACAATGGAAAATGCCATTTTGGTTCTATTTCCTGTCGGATCAATGATTTGCGCATCCATACTTTTTTCCTTGAGGTCAAGATTTAAAAGGTGTAAATCAGAGAAAAAGTAAGCGGAGGTTGCACAGTTTCCGGCAGTGGCTAAACTCATCAGAGACGGTCCTTCTTTGACACAATCTCCGGTTAGGATATAGATATGGTTTTCCGTAACGTAGAACTGATGCCCAGGTGTCAGATCCAACTCACTTTGTGCATTGGAATCCATTTGCTGCAATACCGAAAAATTGGGGCGCAGTCTTTTGTAATACTCTTTTTCCAAGGGAAATGAAGCTTCACGGTACCCTTCTTCATCTAAAGAGTATACATGCAGTGTTTTTGTGTCTTTCACCAGTTGCATGATATGATAATCATCTTCATGGTTTCCGATTTGGACAAACCGAGCTTTGTATTCGTCTGCCAAGGGGATATTATATCTGGTTTCAATCGCGTCAATACTAGAAGTTTCTAGATTCAGCGTACCGTCAAGAACATAGAAGGCCGCGTCATCGTGTCCTAGCATTTTCAGAGCGTAGGAGTTCGAATCAATTTCGATCATCTCTAGCACTTCCAATTCAAAACCTCCTAAATGGGCTTCCGAGAGTGCTAGCTTTCTCTTCTTTACGAACGAGTATTCATTGTCAAAGTACAATAGGGTCAATCCATCGTGGGCGTAATCGTCGTAGGTGCCAGCAGTGGTTCTATCTGCACTTTGAGAAGCACCTAAAACGTAATGTCCGTTGGGATTGCTAAAGGTGAATTGGGCAGCGAACTTCCATTGTTGGTTGATGTCGAATCGATTGACCTCTAATTGGGCACTAACAAAAGAAAAAGAAAGAAGAAATAGTACATAAAATCGCATGACGTGCTTGTAAAATTTCCTCAATATTAGGAAATCTCCACGAACAGCCCTGCTTCTTTTTTCGCCACTTTGGCTAAGCCGTTCTTTGTCAGCTCCTTAATGCTTTTGTCCCACTTTTTGTTGGAGAGTCCTGACTGCGCTTTGAGTTCTTCCAAAGGAAGCTCCTCTGCCTTTTCCAGCAGCTGAAGCACATTCTTAGCCTCATCTGTAAGTGTTACACTTGGCTTTGGGCGTTCGGGTTTCATCTGCGGAAAAAACAACACTTCTTGAATCGAAGCATTGTTAGTCAAAAACATAATAAGTCTATCCATACCAATACCCAAACCTGAAGTAGGTGGCATGCCGTATTCCAGCGCGCGTAAGAAGTCTTGGTCAATAAACATGGCCTCATCATCTCCACGATCGGCTAGTTTCAATTGAGCCTCGAAACGTTCGCGTTGATCGATGGGGTCATTTAGTTCAGAATAGGCATTCGCTACTTCTTTGCCGCAGACCATCAATTCGAAACGCTCCGTGAGCTCTGGGTTGTCGCGGTGTTGCTTGCACAAAGGACTCATCTCTTTGGGATAGTCGATGATAAAAGTAGGTTGCACAAAATGAGGTTCGCACTTCTCACCAAAGATCTCGTCGATCAATTTACCTTTCCCCATGCTGTCGTCGACCTCTATTCCCATACTTTGTGCGGCAGCTCGCAATTCTTCTTCTGTTTTACCAGAAATATCAAAACCCGTATGCTGTTTGATGGCATCCGTCATGGTCACTCTCGGATAGGGCGCTTTAAAGTCGATTTTGTGCTCCCCGAAAGTAGCTTTAGTAGTGCCATTTACAGCAAGTGCACAGTGTTCGAGCAGCTGCTCGGTGAATTCCATCATCCAATGGTAATCTTTGTAGGCCACATAGATTTCCATGGCCGTAAACTCTGGATTGTGTGTACGATCCATTCCCTCGTTGCGGAAGTTTTTTGAGAATTCGTAAACACCGTCAAAACCACCTACGATTAAACGCTTGAGGTACAACTCATTGGCAATGCGCATGTAGAGTGGAATGTCTAGCGAATTGTGATGGGTTATAAACGGCCGCGCCGCAGCACCTCCTGGAATGGGTTGCAGGATGGGTGTTTCTACTTCGAAATAGTCGCGCTCGTTAAAGAATTCGCGCATGGCGTTGAAAAGCTTCGTGCGCTTCACGAACACCTCCTTTACTTGTGGATTGACCACTAGATCAGCGTACCGCTGACGATAGCGTTGTTCAGGATCGTCGAATCGATCGTAGATCACCCCATCTTTTTCCTTTGGAAGTGGGAGTGGGCGCAAGGCTTTGCTAAGTACGGTGAAGTTTTTCACTAGTACTGTTTTTTCACCTACCTGGGTTGTGAAAAGTTCGCCTTCAACCCCCACAAAATCACCGATGTCCAGTAATTTCTTGTACACTTCGTTGTACAGGGTTTTATCTTCCCCAGAACAAATCTCATCACGGTTAAAGTACACTTGAATCCGTCCTTCCGCGTCTTGTAATTCGGCGAAGGAAGCTTTCCCTTGAATTCTACGACTCATCAATCTGCCTGCCAAGACCACTTTTTTTCCCTCCTGATACGAATCCTTGATTTTAACAGAAGTGTGATCTACAGGAAAAAGTGCCGCGGGATAAGGATCGATGCCTAATTCGCGGAGTTTTGCTAGTTTTTCGCGTCGTACAATTTCTTGTTCGGAAAGCTGCATAGTTCAAGTGTTAAAGCCAGCAAAGGTACATACAATCGCAACATGATTCAACGTCCTCTGTTTGGAATAGAAGACTTTTTGAGGAATCTGTAACAAAAAGTGAAAGATTGGTACTTATCTAGTACATTCATCAATCAAAATCATCATCAATTATGAGTTTCCTTCGGGTACTATTAGCTATTTTATTCCCACCACTGTCCGTCTTAGACCGTGGTTGCGGTTCAGTTCTGATCGTTCTGCTACTCACCATTTGCGGTTGGGTGCCAGGTGTGATTGCAGCTTTAGTCATCTTAAACAATCCCAACTAAATCGTCGTATCTTTGCAGCATGAATAAAGAGGTGCTGTTTCAAGATTTAGGTTTCAAGGATTACAAGGAGACTTGGGACTATCAAGAATCGCTATTCCAAGAGATTGTGAATCGTAAAATTCGCAATCGTCGCACGGAAGAGTACTTTCCTACGCAGAATCATTTCCTGTTTGTGGAGCACCCACATGTGTTCACCTTAGGTAAAAGCGGTGATCTCAGCAATCTGTTGGTGGACGAGGAGGTATTGGCAGAGAAGAATGCACAATTTTATAAGATCAATCGCGGTGGTGATATTACCTACCACGGACCGGGTCAAGTAGTTGGATACCCCATTCTAGATTTGGAGAATTTTTTCACAGACATCCACAAGTATTTGCGACTACTGGAAGAAATGGTCATTCGTACCTTGGCGGAGTATGATTTAAAGGCGGAACGCAGCCCAGGCGAAACTGGTGTTTGGTTAGACGTCGGGACTCCTTTTGCTAGAAAGATCTGCGCCATGGGCGTTAGAGCCAGTCGTTGGGTCACCATGCATGGTTTTGCGCTTAATGTGAATGCGGATCTGGGGTACTTTGATTTGATGATACCCTGTGGGATCAAAGACAAGGCAGTTACCTCCTTAAATGTTGAGTTGGGCCAAGCCGAGGTTCCGATGGAAGCGGTAAAGGAAAAGCTCACAAAACACTTTGAAG
>CAWUKP010000153.1:0-6415 GCA_963922975.1 uncultured Spongiivirga sp.
CTATACTATCGATGATGCTGCTGGCTTTTTTGATGTTCATGGATGCAGCAATGGTCAATAAATCTTGTTTTTGAATTTGGTCACGCTTGCCGTTGACACTCAATGCATGTTGACTCACCCAATAACTGTCTGGGCGATATGCATGGCAGATATCGTAAGCGGGTGCCAGCTGCCAGGTTTCATCTTTTTTCAACATGAAGGAAAAGTTCTTGGTATGATCATCACAATTTCTGGCCAGTACGTTGAATACCATTCTTCGAAATAATTGCTCCATCGCTTGATAGTCTAAACGAAGGGCGCGTAGCGTTTGAAAGAGCTGTTCATAGCTGAAGCTGGCAATTTCGTTGAAATCATAATGCTGGATGGCGCACCAACTTTGAATATGATGACGTGTATGACTGCCTTCGCGATCGTAGCGTTTGGTCATAAAATGGGCGCGATGGTTCTCCTCTAACAATCTAGATTCCATCATTTCTAGGCCGCAATCTTTGGCCATGAGGTAGTAAGCCATTTCTACACGGCCGTAGCCTGTTGTAGAACCCAATTGCGCATCGCTGACGCCATCAAGTTTGATGAGCCAGTGCTCAAAACCTTTAGGTGCACGGGCTTGCCCAGAACGTACCTCGTGGGTCTTCGGATTGTAAGCGATGACCGCTTTTGGGCGCGCGCCGCCAGCAGAGGTTCCTATTTTGAGGATGTCCATCATGGCCTTTTCCTCTTCTTTGGCTAAGTTGGTGGTAAAGTGTTCGCGTTTCGATAGCATCTTGCGCGAAACTTCGACCAAGCTATCGAGCTCTATCTGATAGCTGGTTTTTCGCTCAGAAAGCTGGGTCGGCTCAAATTCTAAAGCACCCATACCTCGAGTTCCAATAAAACACAGCATTTCTACAGGATTCATGCTATTTGGCGGACGACCTTGTTGTGCAAGCCAAATGTTGATCAATTGATTTCCATAGGTATCTGGAAGCACATCTGCTAGCAAACCAGGTAATCCTTTGAAGGTGTCGGAAATACTATTCCGTGTAGGTCGTAATTCTGGAAATGAGAAAATGCGCTGCCCCTCGCGAATCGGCATTTTTAGAGGTGCCAAATCCCAGCCATTAGCGAAAAAATTAGGATCGTATTCAAACGTGCCTAGCTGCCGTTCTTGACTCCAAGCAACAGCGCCTACTAATTGTCCCCATATTTTGATGAAAGCCGTTGTGATCATGGCTTGGTGTCTTTGTTTTTCGCTCGTGCACGCGTACGCTGCTGGCGCTCTAGTTTGGCCAACGCTATCGGGCTAAGTTGTTCTTGAACCTCAAACGACTGAAAAACGTGAAGTTGATCAAGTACGCGCAATACTTGAATTAAGGTGGCTAGAGTTACAGTTTCACCGCGTTCTAGCAAACTAAGGGTGGAACGGCTGATGTTTGCGGCTTTGGCTACATCAGACTGGGTTTTGTTTTGACGCAAGCGATGTGTTTTTACAAACGCTCCTATTTGTTGTTCAATAGCAATATCACTTAAAACTTGCCAATCTTTGTATGAAGTATCAGTCATAAAATTATTTTTTATTCACTAATGAATGAATAATCATACAAATATATTAAAAAAATAGTAGAGTGTATTTGAAAGTGAATGAAATATCATTCATTAAATATAAAATTGAGAATTAATGAATGAAATATAATGCAAAACTAATTATGAAGGCGTACTTTTTTTTCTGTTTTGGCGCTTTTAACCGCTGCCTCCAGAATTTCCATCACGATCATGTTATTCTCCAGACTAGAAAGGTCGTAAGCCGGAAGCTCTATGGTTTCTTTTACCACTGCCGCCAGTAATGCAAAGGGGTCATCTAAAGGTGCTTTACGCTCTTCTAGCTTCATGATTTCTTCGGAAAACCCGTCGTATCCCTCTGAAATACGCAGGCGAAGGTCGTGACGATTGTCTGCGTAGATCACTCCTTTGAGGCCATAGATTTCAAGATCTTTCCGACCGATGGGCCAATTCCAGGAGGCTTGAATGAGGGCATTGGCCGTGTCATACTCGAGGATAATGAGTGCTTCATCATCTACCTTAGGATTGTTCTCAGGTTGCAACTGCTGGGTAATGGCAGTCACACTATTGGGGCGTTTTCCTTCCATCAACCAGGTCATCAAATTAGCCCCGTAGCATCCAAAGTCAATAATGGCACCCCCTCCATTCAACTTAGGGTCGGTGAGCCATTCTAAAAACTCTGCGTCAACACCAATTTTTTTTGGGCCTTTGTGGCCGTCTCTCACGATCACTTTACGCAATTCACCGATGCGGCTTTCACTCTTTAAAAGGTCGTAAGCCTTATGATTCGTAGGATACCAGGTAGTTTCATAGTTGGTCAGCAGGTGGATATGGTGCTTTTCCGCCAAACGCTGCATCTTTTTAGCATGTTTAAGATTCACAGCAAGTGGTTTTTCCACCATGACGTGAATACCTTTTGGAGCGAAGAATTCCACAATTGATAAATGATCGTAGATGGTACCAAAAGCAGTAACCGCTTCAAGTTCTTCCGCTTCAGAGAGCGCTTCCATGGAGTCGTACACTTTTTCCATAGGAAAATCGTACTGCGCTGCATACCGACGGGCTAATTCGCGATTGGGCTCAACAATCCCCACGATTTCAATATCCCCGCGTGGTACACTGCCAAAAATCCAATGTACGTGGGTGTGTGTCAAACCAATAACACCCACTTTGAGCGGTTGGTTCTGCGCTTGTGATAAACTAGGCATAGAAATAGAGAGAAGAACAAGGCAAAAAATTCGCGTGATGAGTTGCATTACTTTTTGAATTTTTGAAGCGCTTGTTTGGTTTCTTCGGAGAGCACCAAATTCCCTGAAATTTCAGCGCGTTCGTACAACAAGGTTTCCCAGTGGTCTGTATGTTCCCAGAACACTTGTTTCATCAATTTCAATGCTTCCAGACTGTAGGAAGCCAGTTTTTCAGAAAGTAGGTCAACTTCGTTGTCTAGGTCTTTGAGATTGTCGAAAACTTTGGCGTATAATCCTTTGTCTTTAGCCCAATAAGCGTTGTGCCACTGGTGCGCTGCTACCGTAAGCTCACAAAAAGCCGCGACACCAATTTTTCGCTCGACAGCTGGGGCGATCACAAAAGGTCCGATACCGATAGCAAGCTCTGACAGTTTAATCGCTGCGTGGTCGGTTGCCATCGCATAATCGCAAGCTGAAACCAGTCCGACGCCACCTCCTACCGCTTTGCCTTGTACGCGTCCGATTATGGGTTTTTTACATCTTCTCATGGCATTCAGAACATTGGCGAAGCCACTAAAGAAAGCTTTGCCTTCTGTTGGATTGGAAATGGCCATCAATTCGGTAAAGGAAGCACCTGCGCAAAAAGCTCGGTCTCCCTCGCTTTTCAACACTACTACTTTGACAGTATTGTCTTGTGATACCTTCTCTAACTCTTGGGTTAAGCGGTCTAATAATTCCGTAGGAAAGGAGTTGCTGGCTGGATGACCAAATTCAATAGTGGCAATAGAGTTGTGGATGTTTGTATAGAGGCTTCCGTTGGGTCTTGAAGTAGGCATACTTTCTTTTTTCTTCAACTAAAATAGTGAGATTCTGGAAGATGTGTAGCCGATCTAATGGCTTTTCATGTAGGTCGTTCGAAACTTGTAGATGAGCGCTCCACCTCGAATGAGCATCCATACTACAAAAGCACTCCAAATGGCATATAGCTTTCCTTGGAAGTGATCTACCAAGAGAAGCACGGGTATAAATCCGAGAAAGGTGGCCGCAAAAACTACATTTCGTAAGTACTTTGCTTCTCCCAAACCTTTGAAGATGCCATCAAAGACAAAAGCGATGGCATTAATGGGTTGCATGGCCAATACAATCCAAAATGTCAATGAAAAAAGCCGAAGTACTTCGGAGTCTTTGTTGAAGATCATTCCAATTTGATCGTAAAAGAGCATACAAATGCCCATGAGTACGAGGGCGATCATAATAGCAAATTTGCATAGGTCGATGCTTAATAACCACATTCGCCTGAAATCTCTAGCCCCGAGTAACTTGCCCGCTATAGCATTCCCAGCATTCGAATATCCATCGACAAAAAAGGAAAAGAACAGCCAAATGTTCATTAGGATACTTTGGGCAGCGATGTAATTTTTCCCGTAGTCTGTGGCATACGCATTGGCCAAGTAAATAGCCACATTGAGGGCAATGGTGCGTAAAAACAAGTTTAGGCTCAATGAGAGATGTAGTTTTAATTTTGGGCTGATGGTGGTTCGGAGTTTAAGTCCGAAAGATGTTTTGGTAAACAGAAAGTGTAGCGCCATCAGCAGCATGATTGTTTGCGCAACCACGCTGGCATAGGCGGCACCTTGGAGATGCAAAGCAGGAATCCAACCCTCAATTCCGTAGACTAAGACGTAATCCAAAAGGATATTGACCAACATGCCAGTAAGGCTCGCTTTCATGGCCCACAACGTATTCTGAAGTCCACGGAAAACACCAAAAATCGCGAAGGTTACCAGGGTGATAGGAAAACCAATTGCACGTATTTTATAGTACGAGACACTGTAATCAAGAATCAGGTTTTCCGCATTGTACATTTGAAAAATACCGCGCGCAAAGAACAGCGTGAAAAGATAGAGAATCACACCCAAGGCAAAATTGATAAAAATAGCTTGAGGGACAAGGGTTTTCACATGACTGAGCTTGTTGGCCCCCAAATGTTGGGAAACGAGTGCGGAAATCGAGGTTTTCGTTTGCGCCAATGTCCAAACAATGGCGGAGATGAAAGAACCTACGATACCCGCTGCAGCGAGTGCTTCCACAGGATTCTCTTCTACGTTGCCAATGACGCCAATGTCCGTGAGCGATATAAGAGGCTCAGCAATTCCTGAGATAATGGCTGGAATAGCGAGCCGATTGATTTCTTTAAAAGTGACTTTGTTTTTCAACCGAATACTTTTTCGTAGCAATAGAAAGGATGCTCACTTTGTTTGGGAAAATACACATTCCCTAATCGTTGGTAACCCCGTTGCTCGTAGAACTTTTGATTTCGATGATTCTGACTAAAGGTATCTAAGCGAATAGACTTGAAATGATTTGAATTAGCCATCTTTTCAGCATGATCCATCAATCGCTGTGCATACCCTTTCCCTTGAAACTCGGGATGTACCGCCAAGCGATGAATGTAAAGGTTGTTTTGATTGGGAGTGAGCCACTGGATAGGAAGATATTCTTCGTCCATTCGTGTAGAAATGGTGATGGTTCCAACGATGCTCAAAGTATCTAGTACGAAAAGTTCATTTCTCGCCAAATCTTCTTCGAATGCACTTCTATGCGGATAGTGTTCATTCCATTGGAAAATACCTTTTTCGACCATATGCGAAGCGCAAGCCCTGGTAATTGTTAAAATGTGGGGAATATCTTGTAATTTTGCAGCACGAATCATCTAGAAGACAGCTTACTCCGTAAATTCTCTGTCCTAAAGGTAGCCTTAAAACTAGGAACATGAAAAATATATTGGTACCCATTGGAAATACTGATACTGCCACCAATACTTTGCAATATGCAATAGACCTTGCTGCGGCTTTTGAGGCAAGAGTATACCTCATGCACGCCTACACTTTGTTGCCAAGAGCAGGAGCTATTTCCAATGTGGAAGGTGTAATGCAACGCACCAGCCAACAGACATTAGATGCTTTGGTGGAGCAAGTTGATAGCAAAGCAGTTCCTATTAAAGTTGTGACGTATAAAGGCGATGTTATCGACGGGATCAAGGACTTTGAGAAGGAATTTGATATCGACTTAATTGTGGTGAACCCAAGAAGCACAGACATTCGGGAGGAGGTATTTTTGGGAAGCACTTCGGGAAGCATTGTGAAAAACACGCATAGCTCTGTGCTGGTTGTGCCCGATGGATATTCTTTTCGACCTGTGAAGTCTATCTTGGCGGCCTTCAAGTCTGGTAAGATAAAGAAGGAAAAGCACAAAGTAGAGGTACTCAAAGACTTTATCAGAACCTTTCAAACTGAAGTCAAATTGTTGCTGGTAAAAACCCCTGGCTATGAGGAAGACGATTTAAAAATCTCAGCGGGGTTAATGGACATTTCAAGGAATGTAACCATCACAGAGAACGCTACTACCTATCAGGCGGTGTTGGAGCACTTTCAGAGTGTACAACCTGATATGTTGTGTGTGTTTAGAAGAAAACGCGGTTTCTTTCAAAAACTTTGGGAGAGTAATGCCATTTTAAAGAAGGACTTTTATACGACAATTCCTTTGTTGGTATTGAAGGGAGAATCCTAGAAAGTTTTATATTTGCACCCCATGGGGATGTAGCTCAGCTGGCTAGAGCGCTTGACTGGCAGTCAAGAGGTCGGCGGTTCGAGTCCGCTCTTCTCCACATCAAGCAGAAAATCCACGCG
>CAWUKP010000154.1:0-6411 GCA_963922975.1 uncultured Spongiivirga sp.
GTGTTACCCATCCGTATGCAGGGTTCTATCCTTTTGGTCAGCCCATGGAGAATGCTGTATTGGCAGATCGCGAACAATTCCCAAAAATCCCAACTTCGGTATACGGTAATAAAATGCCAGCAAGCTACGAGAATGCAATGGAAAGCATTACTCCTGAAGAAATTGTAGCAAAGATTTACAGATTAATACCCGCTTAAAAAGGGCAGAAAACCCAATCATTCCCTCATATTCCTTGTATATCTTGAGCGCATGGGTTGTAGCAGTACACATGCGATATCAGGTTCAGGGCAACGAAGCTCTGCCTACTATAAATCAAGGGCTACGGCCATGACCAATGCACGAAAATTGGCAAGACCTTATGCGGAGATACTCGCGGGCCTTGAACGCAATGGTTTTGAATGTCCAAATAGGCTCTGCCAGCGGAAAACGATGACCTTGAATTCAGTAACGATTACTTCACTAACGAGTTCGTGGAGCTTACTAGCCTCTATCTTTTCGTTTGGAAGACGCTACAGTGCGACCGTCAAATTTGACTGGAAAGCCACCATTACTTGCTCCGGCCCCTTTTCGGATGCCGTGGCAGATTTCATGGATGAATTTGCTGATCCGGTAAAGGTGCATGCTGAAGAAGTCTGGACAATTGCCGATGGGGATCTTGGAAATTTCGGGACTACAATTACTGGCGGTCTACTTGGCGATGGATGCGTGGCCTGGGCCTTGTGGGTTCATGATTGGTTGATCAATTCAGAATGGTTTCCCACAGAATTTGAAGTGAAACAAAAGCACATTGGAAAATGGCCTTTTTACCATCAGGTCATTTTGATTTGCCTAAAAGATGGCACCGAAATTGTTTTAGACCCTTGGCGGGACAAGAAAGATCCTTTTTGGGATAAAAAGGTGTATGAAGAAAAGTATGGGAAACTCAAAGATGGCTTTTCCCAATAATCATACATCATCATAATCCACCTTGATGGTGGCTGAGGTGGGATGTGCTTGACACGTTAAGATCAATCCTTCAGCTAATTCGCCATCCGTTAGGATTTGATTTTTTTCCATCACTGCTGTGCCCTCGGTAAGACGTGCGATGCAGCTGCTGCAAATTCCTCCTTGACAAGAGTATGGCGCATCAATATCTTGCTTTAGGGCGGCTTCTAAAATGGTTTGCTCTTTGGCCATGGTGAAGGAGAATTCCTCGTCGTCCACCAAAACATGCACCTCCGTCTGACCATCCAGATTCGCTTCTAGCGGTTGCCCTGCTTCTGCTTCGGTGAACAATTCAAATAGAATTTTCTCTTCATCGACCCCATGCTCTTGAAGGGTTTCAGAAACCACGTCTATCATGGGCTTCGGGCCACAAAGATAAAAGGCATCAAAATCAAGGTGTTTTTGTTTGTTTTTCACCACAAAATTGACGGTGGCACGCTCAATGCGACCGTACAGAGCATCCTCTTGTGATTCCCTAGAGAATATAAAGTACAAGTTGAAGCGGTCTGGGTAAGCAGACTGCAACGCCAACAACTCTTCATAAAAGATAGTTTGCTCTTTGGTTTGATTGCCGTAAACCAATGTGAAGCTGCTCTCTTCTTCGGCCAAAACCGTTTTCAACACAGACATGATTGGGGTAATTCCACTTCCTGCAGCAAAAGCAGCGATGTCTTTTTTCTGAGTGCTAGACACATATACAAACCGACCTTCAGGAGGCATTACTTCTAGCACATCTCCTTCTTTTAATTCTTGATTCGCGTATTTTGAAAAGGTTCCGTCAGCTACTTCTTTGACAGCAACTTTCAAGATAGCACTGGCGGGTGCCTCGCAGATGGAGTAGGCACGACGCACCTCTTCTCCATCCAACAGGGTTTTCAAAGTGATGTATTGACCAGCTTTGTATTGAAAGGTTGTTCTCAGTTCGTCTGGAACGGAAAACGCAATAGAAACGGCTTTCGAGGTTTCTCTAGTAATCTTCGCCACTTTCAAAGGATGGAACGTGCTCATATTTCGCAATTTTTCACGCGAAAATACAAAACTTGGTGCCCATCTGTAACAAAATCATAGCGATTCATACTAACTTCGTACAACAACTAAAACGACATGCTCAAGTATTTTTTATCCTTAGAATGGAAGGCCTTTTTCCGTTCAGCCAGCTATGGGAAAAGTCTCGCCATCAAGATTTTGATGGGCTTTTTTATTCTTCAAACACTGGTTTTTCTAATCGGTCTAGGAAGTGGAGGATATTTTATCATTCAAAAATCAGTGCCTGGGGTAGAACCACTGTTTTTCGTGAACAGTTATTTGTTGTACTGGGTACTTTTTGAATTGTTCTTTCGCTATTTTATGCAGAAGCTCCCTGTGATGAACATAAAGCCTTTCTTGAACCTGCCCATTTCGAAAGACACCATGACGCATTATTTATTGGCGAAATCAGGCTTCTCGTTTTTCAATTTGATGGGCCTTGTACTTTTCTTGCCATTTACGATCGTTTTATTGGCGAAGGGATACAGCGCACTCAACGTCTTGGCCTGGTTCTTTGCGCTGATTGGCGTTACCTTGTTGATCAACTATCTCAATTTCATTGTCAATAAGAGCAATCAAGCCTTCATTGCGGTAGCAGCACTTCTAGTGGGTCTTGTAGGCTTAGATTATTTTGGCGTATTGCCCATTTCTTCCTATTCAAATGTGCTTTTTCACAGCATGTACACCAAACCCTGGTTTGCCATGGTACCTTGGTTACTGGCTATTGGGGCTTACGTCATCAACTTCAAATATCTACGCAGTAAGATTTTCTTAGATGCCGGCTTGAAGAAGAAAACCAAAGTCGCCGAAACCTCAGACTTGTCGTGGACACGTCGTTTTGGAGCCATGGCTCCTTTTTTGCAGTTAGACTTGCGCTTGATCTGGAGAAATAAGCGTACCAAAACACAGGTCTTCATTTCGTTGGCGATGGTACTTTATGGCTTGATCTTCTACACCAGCAGTATTTACGCAGATATGTATGCGATGAAAGTATTTGTAGGCATCTTCATTAGCGGAATGTTCCTAGCCAACTTTGGGCAATTCATTCCTGCCTGGGATAGCGAATACTACACCCTCTTGATGGCGCAAAACATCCCATTGCGACAGTATTTGGAATCGAAATACTTGTTGATTGTCTTGAGCATTTTTGTGATGTTCGTATTGTCGATTCCTTATATTTATTTTGGTCAGCATGCCTTGTGGATCAATCTGAGTTCTGCACTCTATAACTTAGGAGTGAACCTTCCCTTGATTTTATTCTTTGGCGGTTTTAATAAAAAACGAATTGACCTCACCAAAAGTCCTGTGGCGAATATGCAAGGAACAAGTGCCGTTCAATTTTTGGTGATCATTCCTATCTTGGGATTACCCATGATTATTTTTTCGATTGTCAACTGGCTGGTTTCTTTCAATGTGGCGGTTATCGTCCTCTCTGCGATCGGATTGACCGCGCTGGCATTTCGCAATTACTTTATGAATCGAATCACGGAATTCTACAGGGTCAAAAAATATGGAATGATCGCTGGTTTCAAACAAACAAATAGTTAAGTCAATGATAGCAATAGAAAATCTTTCAAAAAAATACGGATCCCAAAAAGTACTGGATATTCCTTCCTTAGAAATTCCAAAAGGACAGAGTTTTGGTCTCGTCGGAAACAACGGAGCGGGTAAAACTACCTTGTTCAGCTTACTGCTGGATTTGATCCAGCCTACCACTGGTCAAATATCTAGTCACGGGATCGTGGTGAGTAAAAGTGAAGAGTGGAAACCTTTCACCTCGTCTTTCATTGACGAAAGCTTTCTTGTAGGCTACTTGACTCCCGAAGAGTACTTCTATTTTGTTGGCGACCTTCGCGGGCAAAATAAAGCCGATGTTGATGCCTTACTGGCGCAATACGAAGACTTTTTCCACGGGGAGATCTTGGGTCAGAAAAAGTACCTTCGTGACCTTTCTAAAGGAAATCAAAAAAAGGCAGGTATTGTAGCCTCATTCATCGGAAAGCCTGATGTAGTCATTCTTGATGAGCCATTTGCCAACTTAGACCCAACCACGCAGATACGGTTGAAGGCCATTATCAAAACCTTGGCGGAAGATCACGATACAACAGTATTGGTCTCAAGTCATGATTTAATGCACGTAACAGATGTGTGCGAGCGTATCGTGGTACTGAATAAAGGTGAAATGGTTCGAGACATTCAAACCACACCCGAAACCCTCAAATCATTGGAACGTTTTTTCAGTACTGGTGAGTTTGTCCTTGAGGAAGCCTCATGAAAAGAATCTTAATTTCACTTTTAGGAATCACAGGAATTGTATTGTTTGTGTTTTCAGTGATCTACGGATCATTGCAAATTGAAGGCTACAATCATATTTCTCAATACATCAGCGAAAGCTATGCTACCGGGGTGGCTAATAATGAAGTGACTCGTTTTTACGGCTATATTCCTGCTGGCATTTTGCTTGCTCTTTTTTGTTGGAGTGCGATTCCTTACCTACCGAAAACGAAGCTGATCATTACAGGAATGTTGGGCTTGGGCATTCTCTATGGAATTGGAACCGTCTTAGTGGCGGGGTTCCCTTGCGACCCTGGTTGCCCAATGAGTGGCGATGATGTGAGTCTGTCGCAAGCCATTCACAATTTTTCTGGAGGAATTATGTATGCCTTGGCTCCCTTGTGTCTTTTCGCAATAGGTTACGGGCTTATGCAAGTTTCACATCCGTTTGCACGCCTTACATTGGTAGCGGCCATTTGTGCGGCCATTTTCAGTTATGCCATCCTTTTAAATCCGACATCCTCTCATGTTGGACTTACGCAACGCTTGGCGGAACTATCTTATTTAAGCTGGTTTGGTATGCTTGCATGGCACTTGCCGAAAAGAGCTTTTACAGCTTGAATTTCTCTCATCTGAAAAAGAACGCTATTTTTACCGCCTCACACACTAAAAACTGCGTTTTTTAGTTTTGTTTACACAGCTGTATCAGGTGAAGCGAATTTTACACAACATCCTACTTGTTTTTATCCTTACAAGTCTTCTATTTGCGTGCTCTACGCGCAAGGACGGCTTCGTGAATCGCCACTGGCATGCGGCAGGCACGAAGTGGAACGTTTTACACAATGGAAAAGAAGCTTTGGCCCAAGGCCAAGCTCAATTGGTGGAGAATTACCAAGACAATTACTGGCAGCTACTTCCTATTGAACGAATGGAAGTAAAAGAAGTGATCACCCTTCCTGGAAAGGCACAAAATCCTAATTTCAAAAGAGCAGAAGAGAAGGCCACCAAAGCGATTCAGAGGCATTCCATGAATATCCGCGGGCGGCAGCGGAACTACAAAATAGACGAAGCATATCTGTTGTTGGGACAATCGCGCTACTTCGATCAGCGTTTTATTCCTTCTCTTGAAGCTTTCAATTATGTGATTAAAAACTACCCTGAGAGTGATGAATTTGCAGTGGCTAGTGTTTGGCGCGAAAAGGCCAATCTTCGTTTGGACAATGAAGAATTAGTCTTAGAAAATTTGAGTCGCCTGCTTCGCAGTGACGCCTATCTTGACGATCAAACCTATGCGGATGCGCATGCGACCATGGGGCAAGCCTTCATGAACTTAAGGGAGTCGGATTCGGCCATTCATCATTTGAAAATTGCGGCCGCCATCACTGAAAAAATAGAAGAACGCGGACGTTTTTATTATATCATCGGGCAGTTGTACAATGGCTTAGACATTCGAGATACGGCAAATATCGCCTTTGATAAAGTGATTGAGCTCAATAGAAGAATTCCACGTGAGTATTTGGTGAATGCGCAACTGGAGCGCATGCGCAATTATGAGTACGCCAATCTTACAGACGAAGAATTGCTCGAAGCCATGATCGATATGGCCAAGAATCGTGAAAACCGTCCTTTCTTAGATAAGATTTACCGCCAGTTTGGAGACTTCTACTACAATCGGGACTCCATTGCAAGAGCTGTGGCCTACTACAATCAATCGTTGCGCACAGGCTCTCGTGATAGATATTTGAATGCAATCAATTATGAAGATTTGGGGCGTATAGAATTTGATGCGTCCAACTACAACGCCGCTGGCGCGTATTTGGATAGTACACTGCTCAACCTAGAGGAGAACACCCGTAAATTTAGACGCCTAAAGAAACAAAGAGACAACCTTGCAGATGTGATCAAGTATGAAGGCATTGCTGCTCGTGATGATAGCATCATTACGCTGGTGCGCATGCCAGCTGAAAAAAGAGAAGCATTCTTTACGCAGATCATCGATAGTTTAAAGGCCAAAGCGATAGCAGACAGCCTAGCGCTGGCTCAGGCGGAAGCCGAACGGGAAAGAGCTTTGTTGAACAACACCTCTATCAAAACCAGAGGGGGCGGTGGTCCGAATGCGGGCGATCA
>CAWUKP010000155.1:0-6410 GCA_963922975.1 uncultured Spongiivirga sp.
ATTTTGTATTCAAAGGGGTTGAGACTTTGATAATTAGGTCTTTGGATACGTCGACTGTAATTCAGGGCCAGGCTGTGCTTCCGATTTACTTGGTAGGTAATTCCGCCGCTTGGAAAGAAGTCCGTGTAATTTCGCTTCACGCGATCATTACCATTTTCCTGCGCACTGAATAACTGCCCGTCTGAATTGGTGTTTTCCACTCGCAAACCGAACTGAAGATTCCATGAGTTCCACTTCTTATTAAAGTTGAAGTAGGCTGCATTCACCTGCTCGTCGTAGTTAAAATCATTGGTTCGGTCCAGATTTAGAACATCTTCACCATTGATTCGATCAAAGAAATCAAATTCGTTTTCAGTTTTGATTTTAGAGTACTTCACTCCCAGTGCCAGTTTTCCCTGGAGGAAATCTTGTTCGTAGTCTACTTGCGCCGTGAGGATATTAATGTCCGTTGGAGTCACCATAAAGTTGATGGTTTCGCTCAACAATTCGGTTTCATCTCCGTTGAAATACTGATTGGGTTGAAAGTTGGTGCGGTCTCTGGTGAATTTTCCATAGTCGACGTCTAAATTCAAAGAGTGACCTAAAGTGTCTTTAAACCGATAGTTGAGATTCAAATACACATTAGATGTTTGTACATCGGTGTCGCTTCCCGCCACCAAGACCTGATCGGGAGTGGTGCTTCCATTGGGAATAATTGGAGTTCGAGAATCGCTATCTGACGTTCCGTTGCTAAAATTACCAGTTGCGATCACGCCAAAGGTAGATTTGGAAGTGGCGTAATAATCAAAGCCCATTCTAACATTATTATTGTTATCGTCGTTCACCGTTTCTGTGCGCGCGTCAAAAATGGTATTGTTCTGGCGTCTGAACAGGTTTAGAAAGCTGAAATTCTTGCCAAATCGATTGCTGTAGGTGCCGTATAGATTGGTGCGTTTGTTTCGATTGTTGAAAGAGAGGGAGTTATTGTAGCGAGCAAACTCTCCATAGGTGAAGCCTGTGTTCATGGAGCCATTAATTCCTAAAGACTTATCTCTTTTCAGCTTGATATTGATGATACCCGCATTGCCTTCCGCATCGTACTTAGAAGAAGGTTGTGTGATAATTTCAATGGCTTCAATATCACTCGACTGTATCGTCTTTAGGTAATTGGTAAGATCCTGTCCACGAAGCACGGAGGGCTTGTCATCAATAAAAATCAAGACGCCCGCTTTGCCTTCTACAATTAAGTTGTCATTGTTGTCAACGATCACCCCAGGCGCCATACGCAACAATTCGAACCCAGAACTACCCGCTGCATTGATGGTACTTTGTACATTGAAAACTGTCTTGTCGGCCAATACTTGTACTACTGGTTTTTCGGCAGTAACAGTTACAGCGTCTAATTCTTCCGCTTTGGCTTGAAGGGATAAGGTCCCCAGATTGTATGTAGGCTTGCTTTCAACTTCTAGTGGCAGCTCAAGGTCTTGTAAACCCAAGCTTGAGATGAGTATCTGGTAGTTTCCTGTTTTGATATCTCTTAGGGTGAAGTTCCCTTTGGCGTCAGCCACAGCGGCTTTCACAAACTGCCGATCCGTGCTTCTAAGCAAGGAGATGGTAGCAGCTTCCACGGGTCTTGCTTGTGCATCTACCAATTGTCCGGTGATGGTGCTCTGCGACCAGCCAGTGAAACTAAAGAAAACTAAAAGTAACGAATAATAGAACTTTTTCATCGTGTTTGGATTTATGCTCCAAAGATGAAAAGTCAATGTCTATCGTGCATTTAGAAACCGTTGAGTGGCCCTATGCAATGATAAATGGGCCAAGACCATCCGTCGGGCTATAGGACCATTCACCTGAATGTATTGGTTCAGAAAAAGGAGAGTAGGTAGTTTTGAAGGTACCAAAAAACGGATGTTATGAAACCTATTCACACAATCATCATATGCTTTGCAGCTTTTTTAGTCCAAGCTCAAGAACAAACGTCGCAAAAAAATGATTCACAAATTTTAGATGGCATCTGGGTTGTAGACCTTAGGCCGTCTCCAGATGCTGCACCTTATTTGAAGGAGTTTGTAGTTACTGTAAACAATGACCGCCAATTCTCAGGGAGCTTTTATGATACTCCCTTCACAAAAGGACGAATGAATACCTACTGGGAATGCACCTATTTTGCCTTTGAAACCAAAGATCAAAACAACACCTACTACCATACCGGGTATATTTTAGACGATAAGATGCACGGAATGACCTACTGTCCAAATAGGGAATTTGTGATCCCTTGGACTGGTACAAAGAAAGAGAATAGCAAGTAGTGTCGTCAGTTTTACGTAAATTCTAATCATGAAAAAATCTTTCCTACAAAAACGCGGTCTTTTTGGAATACGCAACAAAGAACTCTTCATATTCTTGAGTTTTTATCTATTCTTCGCATTCTTTTATCACTTTACTTTGTGGGTGAATAGACGCGGATGGGAGAACTATGAGAAAGAAGACATTCTTTTTCATCCATTAAATTTCTTCGACGACAGCGGTCTGGATTATTTGGTGAAGCTTTTGGTAACTATTCCATTCTGGTGGTTGTTATTCCGAAAACTAAAGCACTGGTCCTTAACGCAGCGACTTCTCCTTCATATTTTTTTACTACCGGCCTTTGTCTTTATTTGGCAACAATTGTACTATCTAGCTTGCGATGCCATCGGCTTTGGCCATTTAGGAGGATCTGGGCAAATTTGGGACATTTACATTCCAGCATTATTCTATGTGGTACAATTCGGAATTTTACATTCCTATGAGTATTACCTTGAAAATCAACGAAAGCTTCGAATTGAAGGCGAATTGCGTACCGCCGCACTGAAGAGTGAGCTTTCGGCGCTCAAGGCGCAACTCAATCCGCATTTTCTGTACAATGTGTTCAATACAATCAGCGCTTCCGTACCTCCAGAACAGGAAAAGACCCGAAACCTGATTGCCGAATTGTCGGATCTTTTTAGATACCAATTAAAAGCCTCTATGGTTGAGTCTGTATCCTTACGTGAAGAATTGGAATTTGTGCAAAAGTATTTACAACTCGAGCAAGAGCGATTTCAAGAACGCCTCACAGTAACCATAGATGTAGAAGCAGAAATCTTAGAGGAAAAAATTCCACCAATGCTGTTGCAGCCCATAGTGGAAAATTCAGTAAAACACGGACTATCCAGTTTGATCGATGGAGGTGAAATTAGCATCAAAATTTTCAAGCGCAATGACAAACTGTGTTTCGAAATTGCTGATACGGGGGTTGGAATTTCCGATAAAACAGGGGTCTTTGAGAAAGGTGTGGGTCTGGCCAATACCAAAAAGCGCCTAGAGAAGATGTACAATTCAACCCTGTATCTCACTGACAACCTCCCTCAAGGTGTTAAAATCAAATTCAGCATCTAGTATGAAAAAAGTAATTATTGTTGACGACGAACAAGCGGGCCGGAAATTGATCAAGGAATATTTGGAGGATTTCACAGACTTGATCATCGTTGGCGATGCAAATAATGGCGTGGATGCGGTGAAAACTATTAACAAATTCAAACCAGATTTGGTTTTTTTGGATGTACAGATGCCTGGGATGACAGGATTTGAAGTGCTTACACATCTTGAAGAATTGCCACATATCATATTTTCAACCGCCTACGATCAGTATGCCTTGCAGGCTTTTGAGGTACATGCGGTAGACTACCTTTTGAAACCCTATACTAAAGAACGCTTTCGAACAGCCATTGAGAAGTTACAGGCCAGTGCGCAAGAGAATAGAGTTCGTCCCCTTGCAGAAAGTTTGTTGATGGATAAGCAGAATTATCCTAGTAGAATACTCGTGCAATCGCAGAATCGCTTGATTACCATCGCAGTGGAAGAGATCATCCGCGTGGAAGCCTATGGCGACTATTCGAAGCTCGTGACCATTGATGGAACTTTCTTGAGCAACTACGGCATTTCTACACTTGAAGAAAAAATGGACAATGGGGTTTTTATTCGAGTACATCGTTCGTCAATCATCAATTTGAATTGCGTCAAAGAACTCAATAAATACACCAAGAGTTATGACGTAACCATGATGAATGGTGATGTCGTACGCGTTAGTCGTGGCTATATGGATAACATCAAAAAGCTGATGTACTAATAAGTGAACTCAACGCCGCATGAATCTTAAGGGATATCAACTTCCACCACTTCCGAAATGAAATCACCCTGAGCGCTCATGCCTTCCACGAGACACACTACTTTTTTAAGACCGTAGTCCGGAATACGTAAGGTGTAGGTGCCACCCTTACCAATAGTAAGATCAGCATCCCAATACACTACTCCGTACTCCCGAAAGGCCGAAGTTCCAGTAAAACTATACTTAGGAGCGTAATACGTTTTAATAGGCTCAAAGCCATAGTCAAAGGTACGCGTGTATACGGGAGACTTTCGGTTGCTTTGCCCTGGGCCTAAACCGCTGCGCGTGTAGATTCGAATAGAACCTGCAGCGCCTCGTATGCCTTCACCTACACCTGATTTGTTAAAGAGCACCTCCTCAACTGCCTGCACCGAAAGCGTTCGTAAAAGTTCAAAATCACTGAGAGGAATATCATCCACAAATAGGATAGGACTGCTGGTACCCCCGAAAGAAATTGTTCGTGTTCTTGGCGTGGAGATAGTAATTCTCGAACCTCGATTCACGATATAACCATTACGTTCGATGATATTTAATACATCGAAGTACTTTTCGTAATCATTGCCCTCTAGCTTTAGACTTACACCAAAATTTTGAAGGCCCAATCGGTCTTTAGATTGCTTATTTTTTTCATTTTTCCCGACCACCACTACTTCATCGAGGTTGATGGCATCGTCTCTCAGAAAGCTTTTCAATTCAGCATCACTGATATTTAAAGCATTCGCTAAATCGCTTCTGTCTTGTTGGCGCAGTACTGCCAATCGCGAATCCTGTCCAAGAGGTACTTTCTTCTGTGCCATAGACACATAGAGTTTTGGAATGCTCTTATTCAGCTTTGGATCCATGAATACGATTTTGTAGGGTTCCCCACGCGTTGGAAAGAAATTATTGAGCTGAAAGCTTTTGTCGTCTGCTAATTCTAAGAATTTGGACGCATTCAGCTCTGTTGGGAAGAGATAGAGCGTATTGTCTCGATCACTAAATAATTGTTGATTGAGACGCCCTTTCAGCGTAATTCCGTTTTCAAAGGCATAGGAAAGATTGGGTTTTCTATACGTTATGTCGTTCCACTCATATCGACTCCAGCCCTGTGTTAATAACAACAGATCTAAATCATAGCGTTTTCTGGGTGTGATGTCGGTGAAATAGTACCGAGCCTGCTCAACATGCCCCCGAACATAGGATGCAATATGCATGGCACTCAAAATGTTGTCTTCCTGAATGTGTTTCGCACTTTGAAGCGGTAGGTATGCAATGCTCAGGTCGTAAACCACCGCTTCTGGGATTTGCAGATTCACATTCAGTAGTAGTGAATCCTTGGCTTTGGCATTGTACTGTATGCCCAACGAGGCAGCTGGTGTAGGTTTCCAATTGTAGAACAGGCGTTCTGCTATCGGGGTTTCGTCTTCAGCAATCAAAGTAGCTGTGTTCAAGTGGTCGAATAGCTCCGCTCTAGGAATGGCCAGCATACTTGCATTTTTACCATTGGCCGGAATGTCAAAGTATTTGACTTGTCCGTTCTTATGAATGAGTAAACGAAAATTTCGGTCTAGTAGATCGCTCGTGCGTTGTACGGAGATCACTACACGTTCTTTTTGAAGATTTACGAGGTTAATGCTCGCACCAGAGGCTTTTACTTCTGGTAATGTCGTTTCGATGGTTTCACCGGAAGCAAGCGTAACCTGCCCTTTATACATGGTGTTTAGCTCAGGTTGAAAGCTGAATGCACCGATGCCAAATTGATTGGTGGTGAAAGCACTGACCATAGTTCCTTGTGGGTCGAGTACTTGTCCTTTTACCTTTTCAATACCGCGGCCATTAGTGTCAATAATTTTCACTCCCACGGTACTTTTGATACCTGCAAGCAGATGTCCACTTTCAGGAAGGAACTGTAGATCTGCCTGTTTCGCAAGATTTTCTTCTTGAACCGCCGTATTAGCAAGGGGATCTATAATTTTTACTTTAGTCAAGTGACTATCGTCTTCCTTGAAATTGCGCATCCAATTGGTGGAAGCTTTGATGAAATAGGTGCCTTGATTGAAGGTAGAATCAATAGTGATATTCCCTCGAAATAAACCGTTGTAGCCCAATACGAGCCGCTGTTCTTTGAGACTTCCATCCGCTTCAAGAATGCTGAGGTAGATGTTGGAAGATTTTGTAGAGGGAACTTTATTCTTACGATCGTAGATGTATCCTTTGAACCAAATGTCTTCTCCTTTTAAAAACCGGGTCTTGTTGTAGTGGA
>CAWUKP010000156.1:0-6336 GCA_963922975.1 uncultured Spongiivirga sp.
AGCCAGAAAACCTTCCTACGGAGGAATTCACAGAAGAAGAACTTCAAGAAGGATGGACGGCTTATGCGTCTAATGTGAAAGAAAAAGGCGAAAAGATTTTGTTCTCCATTATCAACGCAGATATTCCAAAACTTAAGGAAAACGATGTGGTTCAGGTAACCATGCCCAATCAAAGCATGCGTGTTGAATTGGAACGCGCTTCATACCCACTTTTGGAATTTCTCAAGAAAAAGCTGCAGAATTACAATCTCTCGCTCAATGTGTATGTAGACGAAACGCAAGCGAAAAAATACGCCTTCACACCGATAGAGAAGTTTGAAAAGCTACGCGAGAAGAACCCACTAATCGACAAGCTTCGACAAGAGTTTGATTTGGATATTTAGTTGATGGTTGATGGTTGATGGTTGATGGTTGATGGAATTTAGACTTTGAGGTTCATTCAAGATTCTCCAAAATGATCAATTTTTAACCATTACCTTTGCAGCGATAAGCGCAAAAACCATTCACATTTAACGATTACTAAATGATGCTCGGCTTAAAACTTCCTACAGATCCGCGTTGGGTCAATATCGTGGAAAAGAACATTGAAGAAATTCTAACTGACCACGCCTACTGCGAGCAGAAGGCAGCCAGTACCGCTATTTCTTTGATCATCGGTTTCCCAGAGAAAACGGAGCTCGTACAAGAAATGACGGCTTTGGTTCGCGAGGAAATGGGGCACTTTAAAATGGTACATGACAAGATTGTTGCTAGAGGGTGGACCTTGGGTAGAGAACGGAAAGACGAATACGTAATACAGTTGATGAAATTCTTCCCGAAAGGCGGAAGTCGCACGACACATTTGGTTCACAAGCTATTGTATGCGGCCTTGATCGAAGCGCGTAGCTGTGAACGTTTCCGATTGCTTTCCGAAGAAATTAATGATGTGGAGCTCGCAGAGTTTTACAGAAAGTTGATGGTGAGTGAAGCCAATCATTATACCATGTTTTTGAAATTCGCCAGAAAATATGGTGAACATCGCGAGGAAGTAGATGCCAAGTGGCAAGCCTTGCTCAACTACGAAGCGGAGTTGATGAAAAACCTAGGTACAAAGGAAACGATGCACGGCTAAGTCATTGTTTGACGATCACCCCGTTTTCCCAAATACCTGATTGACTCGTGCCATCAGCGTAGTAATAGGTGCCTTGGCCTTTCATTTCACCTTCCTCCCACATGCCGTCAAAGAAATCGCCGTTGCGATAGAAAAACTTCCCTTTACCATGTCGCTTACCGTCTTTGTATTCGCCATTGTAACGATCGCCAGAGCTATATTTCATGATGCCTTTGCCATGGCGCTTGCTCTGCTTCCAGTTGCCTTTGTATATGGTTTTGTCCGCATAAATCATGATGCCATATCCCTCTAACTGGTTCGCCACAAAATTGCCCTCATAGATGTCACCATCGGCAAAGATCATTTTGCCTTGTCCGTGTTTTTTGTCTTCTTGCCAGAATCCGTCATAGATCGTACCGTCTGTCTTGTAAAACTGTCCCTTACCGTGTCGCTTTCCCGCTTTCCAGGCACCGTAGTAATAGTCGCCATTGGCGTACACATACCGGCCTAATGCTTCTTCACAATCTCCGGCTATACAGCCCTTTTCCTCTTGAGCAAAAGTATGTATGCCAAACACCAACAAAAAACATAACAATAGTGGTTTTTTACGCATCATTGCACTTTCTTTTTGTGTTTTTTCTGATATAAGGTTTTCACAATACCATCGGCCAACCCAATCTTTGGCACATAAATAGCTTTGGCCCCACTCCATTTGGAAGCCAGCAGATAAATGCGGGTTGCTGGAATAATAACATCTGCACGGTCAGGATTTAAATCCAGTTCAGATATACGCTCTTCATAGGTCAAAGTTTGTAAAAATTGGTATTGGGCATTTAACCAAATGTATGACAAAGGCTTTCCAGGTTTTTGACCCGACATCTTGAAAAGTTTATTGATGTTTCCGCCAGAGCCAATCATGTCGATACGTTTGTGCTCTTTGGTGTGTTCTTTGATCCAGAGTTCTACTTCTTGCCACATGGCCTTTTCCACGGAATCGTTTAACAGACGTACTGTTCCCATTTTAAAAGAACGCGAATTCACGACCTTTCCTTCTGAAAAAATGGTAAACTCTGTACTTCCACCACCCACGTCAACATACAGATAGGTCTTTTCCTTTTCGATCAAATCGTGTAAATCCGTGGAAGCAATAATGGCAGCTTCCTTCTTTCCATCGATGATATTGATTTTAACACCTGCTTTCTTCTTGATCATTTCTACTACTTCATCTCCATTGTTCGCTTCACGCATGGCGGAAGTGGCGCAAGCCATATAATCTTCCACACCGTGAACGTTCATCAGCAATTGAAAGGCTTTCATTGCATCTACCATACGCTGGCGATTCTTCTCCGTAATCTCGCCGTGCGTAAAAGAATCTTGCCCAAGTCGAATGGGTACTCTGACCAAGGAACTCTTTTTAAACTTTGGTTCTTTGTCTTTTTCTTCGATCACATTGGCAATCAATAGTCGTACTGCATTCGAGCCAATATCGATGGCGCCGTAAACACGAATGTTCAACATCTAGCAATTTTAAGTTCAACTTTTTTCAAGATAGTAATCATAAGTGGCAAATTGCGAACGAATCTTAGGCTCCCCTGAGTTTCTATAGCTATTATCCTGCTGCTGAGAAATGATCCTAGCTTTGGTATTGTCGCTCCAGGCAATATTAAACGTATCTACCAACTCTTTTTTGATATCCTCATCGTAAATCGGGCAGGTGACTTCCACACGATTGTCAATATTTCTAGGCATCAAATCTGCCGAACCGATATAAATCTTTGGATCACCGCCGTTCCCGAAAATAAAGAGCCTGGGATGTTCCAAAAATTTGTCGACAATACTAATGCCCTCAATATGTTCACTCATCCCTTCCATCCCAGGAATCAAACAACAGATACCACGGACGATGAGTTGTACCTTCACCCCAGCCCTACTAGCCGCATACAAACGATCGATGGTTTTGTAATCCGACAAACTGTTTACTTTGATCTTAATATAGGCCTCCCTCCCTTCTTGTGCATTCTTGATCTCTTGGTTGATCATTTTTTTCATGAAAGAACGCGTGTAATGGGGCGAAACGATCAAATGGTTATAGCGTCGTACTTTGTAATTGATCTCAAAGAAATTGAACACATTGTTCACCTCTTTCAAAATCTCTTGATGAGAGGTAAAGAGCGTGTAATCCGTGTATATCTTGGCGGTAGATTCGTTGAAGTTACCAGTACTGATAAAACCGTAACGTTTGATCTTTCCTTCTTCTTCACGCTCTATCACACAGGTCTTGCAATGCACCTTCAGGCCAGGCACGCCGAAAATCAACTTCACACCTTCTTCCTGCATCTGTTCGGCATAGCGCACATTGGCGGCTTCGTCAAAACGCGCTTGCAATTCGATCTGCGCCGTCACCTCCTTACCATTTTTCACCGCATTGATCAGTGCACTAGCAATCTGCGATACTTTGGCCAAGCGATAAATGGTAATTTTAATGGATCGCACATTGGGATCCAAAGCGGCCTCCCTCAATAAACGAACGATGTAAGCAAAGGTGTGATACGGAGCGAATTGCAAATAGTCTTTTTCAGCAATTTTGTCAAACAAGGTGCCTTCCAAACTCAAACCGCGTATCGGTAGCTGCGGATACTTTTTATAAAGTAGGTCTTGTCGACCCAAATCAGGAAAACTCATATAATCACGACGGTTGTGATACCGCCCCCCTGGAATAATGCTATCCGTTGACTCAATACCCATCTTCTGCATCAGGAAACTTAGGGTGTCTTTGTCGATCTTTTTATCGTACACAAAGCGCACGGGTTCACCATCGCGACGATCTTTCACACTGTCGGATATCTTTTTCAAAAAGCTTTTACTCAGATCGGTATCCATATCTAACTGCGCATCACGGGTAATTTTGATCATGTGGGCAGAAATACTCTTGTAGTCGAAAATGCTAAAGATGTTATGCAGGCAGTAGCGTATGAGATCGTCCAAAATAATGATGAACTTCTTTTCGCCCTCCGCTGGTAATTCTACAAAGCGTTTGACCGTTTTAGGAATTTCAACCATTGCATAGCGCAGCTTATTCTTTGGTTTGCGCAACAAGCGGTTGATTGGGTTAGTCTCAGCCTCCTCATTCAATTCCATCTTCACCGCCAAATAGGCCGCACGGTCTCCCAATTGGGGAAATTCTTTGAGTTCATCTAGCATGATGGTTACCAGTGCCGGACTTACCGTATTCAAAAAGAAGCTCTTGATGTATTCTCCTTGGGAAGGTGTTACTTCGTGTTCCCGAATGATAAAAATATTTTCACTTGCCAACTCTTTTTCGATCTCCTTGAGAATATTCAAACTCAAAGACTGTTGCGCAATAACTATCTTGGTGATCTCCTCCAAAAGATCTTTGGCCTTATAGCCGCCAAATTCACTTCGCCCGCTTTTTCCAGCCATAGAAACCCGGCGAATGGCTGCATAGCGCACCTTGAAGAACTCATCGAGATTGTTTGAAAAGATACCCAAAAATCGAAGTCGCTCAATTAGCGGAACCGAAGTATCTGCCGCTTCCTGCAGCACTCGGGCATTAAAATCGAGCCAACTGAGGTCTCTGTTTTTATAAATATTGGTTGGTTTCATAAAGCTATTTCAATGCTTTAGGGGTGAGTTGGATAAATGTTTGGCCCGTTTCGTTAGTAATTTGTTTCCATTGATTGGTTTGGAAGCGAATGCCAAATGCACCACTGGTGGGTACATTGTGCACGGATGCATCACCCAGACTGTTGACGAGTGATGTAAACGCATGGTTATGTCCAAAAATCATGACGGTTTGCCATTCCTCTGGCAAGGATTGAAGCACATGAAGTACAGAACTGCCTCCGAAATCGTAAAGAGCCTCATCAATGCGAACTTCAGAAGTATCTAGACCTAAATTCCTTACAAAAATCATACAGGTATGCAAAGCACGATTGGCCGGACTTGATAAAATCCCGTCTGGAGACGGCAGTTGTGGGCGCAGATGATTGGAAACCAAATGTGCATCGTGAATACCCCTGAGTTTTAGCGGACGGTCTTTATCGTCAACATTGTACTCCCAGGAGGATTTGCCATGCCTAACAAAAACGATCTGTTTCATGGTTGTAGTCTTTCAATTTTCCAATCCAAATCATCTTGTAATTGGTAGCGCATCCGGTCGTGCAGACGATTGGGGCGACCCTGCCAAAACTCGATAGACTGCGGGCGCACTAGGTAACCACCCCAAAAATCAGGTCTCGGAATTTCTTTCCCGTCGTACTGTTCTGATGCTTTTTGCAAGCGCTCTTCTAATACGTCTCGAGAGGCCACCACTTCACTTTGTGCTGAAACAATAGCGCCTAATTTGCTACCGTCAGGTCGTGACTCGAAATAACCATCGGATAGGTTTTCAGGAAGTTTTTCGGCTTTTCCTTTGATGATGACTTGACGTTCTAAATTGGGCCAGAAGAATGAAAGACATACATTAGGGTTGGCGGCTATCGCCTTTCCTTTCTCACTTTGATAGTTGGTGTAGAAGATAAAGCCCTCGTGCGTATACTTCTTAAGAAGCACCACTCGACTCTTCGGAAAGCCGTCTCGACCGAGTGTGGAAATCGTCATGGCATTAGCCTCTTCGACGCCACCAGACGCTTCTACCTCATAAAACCATTTTTGAAACAGCTGCAACGGATTGTCGGGGATGTTTGTTTCTAACAACGCTCCCTTCTCATAGGTTTTGCGGTATGCACTGAGGTCTTGTTTCGCCATAGGGTAAATTTAAGCTATTCGCTACGGAATGCACAGAAAAATGATGGCATAAATTTTGATAAACTTCATCTCATCAAAACCGTTCTATGAAATCAGTTCGATACGTACTTGTTGGCCTTCTTCTTTTTAACCTCAGCAGTTGTGACCCTATTTTAGATTGTATTGTGAACGCCCACCCGGAATTAGAAGAACGGGCGTTGGCGATTGGGAGTCTTGGCCTGAGATATCGAGAAGAAATCTTCGCCGAGGTACGCAACGATCCGCAAGATGACCAATATGTGTATTATTTCAACTACAACCTCAACGACTTACCAAGAGGACTTGATATCATTGAATACGACCGAAGCGTGGTGATCATTGGTGTTCCTGAAGAACGCGGTACCTTCGACTTCCAACTAGGGGTAGTGGTCGATTATATCGAAAGTGGTTTTCACGATGAGCAGGAAGGTCCGTTTTATGACGAAGACTTTCTGTGTGAC
>CAWUKP010000157.1:0-6334 GCA_963922975.1 uncultured Spongiivirga sp.
GGTGCGGTTGGCCACAAAATGTACGTTTTGATTGCCGATAAATTGTCGGTAAAAAATAAAATCTTGGCTCGGTGCACCAGCAATCACAAATTGATGGTCAGAGAAGTGATCTACGACACTGAGCATTACGGATAACATTTTGGTAATCTCTTGTTTTCTGCTCCCTGGAAGTAAAGCGATGATGGGTTTTTCGGGGTCTAGGTTGAATTCTGCGCGAAAGGTTTTAGCGTCCACCACTTTTCGATCGGCGATGGCATCAATCAAAGGATGGCCCACATACGCTACTGAAAATTGGTGTTTGTCTTCGTAAAAATCCTTGACAAAAGGAAGCACCACAATCATCTGATCAATGGTTTCCTTGATAGTTTTGACACGTCCTTCTCGAGATGCCCAAACCTGAGGACTGATGTAATAAAAGGTTTTAAATCCTGCAGGCTTCGCCCATTTGGCAATACGAAGGTTAAAACCGGAATAATCAATAAAAATGAGCGCATCAGGTTGGTAGGCGGCAATATCTTCTTTACAAAAGGCAATATTCTTTAATGTGGTTCCCAAATTCTGAACCACTTCAAAAAAGCCCATATAGGAGCGATCTTTGTAATGCATCACCTGGGTTCCTCCCTGCGCTTCCATCAAATCGCCACCCCATATTCTGAACTCGGCGGTCACATCTATCTGCTTCAAAGCAGCCATCAAGTTGGAAGCATGAAGGTCTCCTGAGGCTTCACCAGAAATGATGTAGTACTTCATGTTTAGAAGAATTTCAAAATGACCATCACGATCGCCCAAAGAAACGTACCCAAAAGAATACCACGTGCAATCATTTCTCGTCCCTTACGAATGCAAACAAAGAAGAGGAGTAGGCTGGGCAAAGCGCCTAAGGTGAGCACACTACCAATCCTATTTTGCGTTTTGAGTACTTCAAACGAACTGCTTACACTCAATTCTGAGAATAAGACCGTGTAGAGGAGGGCACCGCCAACAGGAATTAGAATGCCCAAGATCAAACCAGCAAGCAGTTGTTTTCTACCCATCTAATTTCCAACGGTTTAGTTGCTGAATGGCATGGTGAGCGGTTAAATCGAACTGTACGGGCACCACAGAAACATACCCATTCTCAAGTGCCCACTCATCTGTATCCTCGCCACCATCTTGGTTGACGAAAGCCCCGGTAAGCCAATAGTAGTTGCGACCTTGCGGATTGGTGCGCTTATCAAACTCTTCTACCCAGCTAGCTCGTGCTTGTCGACACACTTTGATGCCCTTGATTTCTTCTTTTTTGAGTTTGGGAAAATTCACATTTAAGACCACATCTTCTGGGATCCCGTGTTCCAGCGCGTTTAAGGTGATGTTTTTGACGTGATCTCGAATCGGTTTGAAGTCGGCTTCCCAATTGTAGTCTAACAAAGAAAATCCAATGGCAGGAATGCCTTCAATACCTGCTTCCACAGCGGCACTCATCGTTCCAGAATAGATCACATTGATCGAAGAATTTGACCCGTGGTTGATACCTGACACGCAGAGGTCAGGTCTTCGATTCAAAATCTCGTTCACTGCCAATTTTACGCAATCCGCAGGAGTGCCAGAACACGTATATTCTATTTGAGGTTGACTGTCATTGATGGAGATCGGACTACAATACAGCGTGGAATTAATGGTGATCGCGTGACCCATAGCAGATTGTGGACTGTCTGGTGCCACAACAACAACGTCGCCGATTTCGTTCATGATTTCAATGAGGGCGCGGATACCCGGAGCGGTAATACCATCGTCGTTAGTGACCAGAATAAGAGGTTTTTCCATGGAAAGAATTGACAATTTTGATGTAAAAATAGGGTTTTTGACGATTATCTGGTCTGAAACCCATGTTTAACAAAAAATTACCGCGTACAAGCCAGCTTGGCACGGTTTTTTCTTTAATTTAGATGAAAAATTGATGCAGAAAATCCGAACATTCATGATGAGGAATTATAAGTATTTGCTAGTGGTGGTCGTAGTTGCGATCGCCTTTTGGAGTTTTAGACCAAAGAATGTATTCGACCAAAAATTTGAGAATCCAGAAAAGGATAAACTACTCATAGAATTAATCACTTTTGTATTAGAGCGTGGTCACTTCGATCCGAAGACCATCGACGATAATTTCTCTGAGAACGTTTTCATGGATTTTATCAATGAGGTTGATCCGCAGAAACGCTATTTCTACGCTTCTGATATTGAAGACTTCGAGAAGTACAAATTGAAGCTCGATGAGCAGATCAAAAAGCAAGATATTTCTTTTTTCAACATTGTCCATAATCGCTTGATGAAGCGCATGGAAGAAGCCAAAAAAATCTATGCGGCCGTGCTTGAAGATCCTTTTGATTATTCAAAAGACGAGACAATCAATGTCGATTTTGAAGATTCGCCTTATGTGAAGAACAAAAAGGAAATGATGGAGAAATGGCGCAAGCAACTTAAGTTTTCTACCCTCAGTGGTTATGACGACCGTGTGGAAGATAACGAGAAGGCCGAGGATAAAAAGTCTTTAGCTGCTTTGGAAGCCGAGGCGCGTAAAGCTACCCTCAACACATTGAACGAGTATTTCGATATTATAAGTGACCTAGAACGTAAGGATTGGTTCTCTATCTACATCAATGCGATTGTTCAGGAGTTTGATCCGCATACGTTTTATTTTGCACCTGAAGACAAAGATCGCTTTGACATGCGTATGTCTGGTAAATTCGAAGGAATTGGCGCCCGTCTGCAAAAAAAGGACGGAAACATAAAAATTGTAGAAGTTATTTCTGGAGGCCCTACCTGGAGAGAAAATCTTTTGGATGTGGGTGACACCATTCTAAAAGTAGCTCAGGGCACAGAGGAAGCCGTTGAGATCACTGGGATGCGTTTAGACGATGCAGTAAAGCTTATCAAAGGCCCGAAAGGCACTGAAGTGGTGCTTACGGTGAAGCGCGTAGATGGTAATGTGGAAGAAGTATCCATCATTCGCGATGTGGTAGAACTGGAAGAGGCTTATGCGAGAAGCTCGATGGTGACCAAAGGAGATCGTAAATTCGGATTGATTAATCTTCCGCAATTTTATATTGATTTTAAAAATCCAGAAGAGGTGAATGCCGCTGCTGATGTGAAACGTGAAATTGAGCGTTTGAAAGCACAAGGCATGGAAGGCTTGGTTCTAGACCTTCGAAATAACGGAGGTGGTTCTTTGGCAACTGTGGTAGACATGGCTGGATTATTCATCAAAAACGGTCCCATTGTTCAGGTGAAATCTGTCGGAGAGCGTCAAGAGGTACTGAAGGATAGAGATGAATCCATTACTTGGAATGGTCCGTTGGTGATTCTCGTAAATGAACTATCAGCTTCTGCTTCGGAAATTTTGGCCGCGGCAATGCAAGATTACAAGCGCGCCATCATTATTGGTAGCAAACAGACCTATGGAAAAGGAACAGTACAAAATGTATACGACCTAAATCAATTCATTAGAAGCAATACGGAAGGAGATGTAGGAGCGTTGAAGGTAACCACTCAGAAGTTTTACCGCGTCAATGGAGGTTCAACGCAATTGGAAGGAGTAGAAAGTGACATCGTCATTGCAGATCGTTACAGTTATATTGATATTGGTGAAAAAGACCAAGACAATCCGTTGCCTTGGGATAAGATCAATCCTGCGCGTATTGAAGCTTGGGATGGCTATATCGACTACCAAGGGACCATCACAAACAGCAAGCAGCGCATGTCTCAAAATGAATACATCAAATTGATTGAAGAGAATGCCAAGTGGCTCAAAACACAAAGCGATAATCGCACCTACACCCTGAACTACGACAAGTACAAAGAGGAAATTGCTCAAGATGAAGCCTATCTAGAGCGTTTCAAGGTGCTGGAAAATTATAAAAATTCACTTTCATTTGAGTCTTTACCCTACGAGGAAGACCTGTTTCAAACAGATACTATTCTCAAGGAAAAGCGCGTGAGATGGCACAAGACATTATCGCAAGATGTCTACGTAGAAGAGGCTATCAATGTATTGCAAGATTTACAACTCAATTTTCTCGAAAGAAGAAAAGTGGCCAATGTTAAAGGGTAGTTCCTGAATGTCAGAAAGACCAAATTCGCTCACAAAACTGGCGCTCCGAAAGTTTAAAAAGAACTTTTGGGGCGTTTTCAGTTTTGGATATATAGGAGTTTGCGGACTTCTGGCTTTAGGATGTTATGTGGTGGCTCCAGACAACAGCGCCAATGCCAATCAGATGCATGTTTCTATCCATTCCAAGCCTCCTGGTTTTGAAGTTAAAATGTTGCGTATACCCGGACCAACCACCGAGAGAAGCAGATTTTCTAAGTTTTTTTTAGGCGATACAGACACTGCTACCGAAGTGCCTCTCGCCAGCTACAAGGTGGAGAATCAAAAGCTTTGGATTACTGAATATGCCTCCGAAGTGCAATCAGGGCTGACGAAAGAGGTCGATCTTTCGGATTTTCCCCAAGCGCTGACTGCGCAAGAAGTAGCCGATGGCTTTATCATGGATAAAAAGTTTTATTGGGGAACAGACAAGTACGGACGAGACTTATTAAGCAGAATGTTAGTCGGCGCACGAATATCCTTTTCCATTGGCTTTGTAGCCGTCTTTATTTCGTTGGTGATCGGTATTTTCTTCGGAGCCCTTGCAGGTTATTTTGGTGGGAAAACAGATGCCGCTATCATGTGGTTGATTAATGTGATGTGGTCTATTCCTACCCTATTGCTAGTCATTGCCATCACCTTAGCCTTAGGAAAGGGGTTTTGGCAAGTGTTCATTGCCGTAGGATTAACGATGTGGGTTGAGGTAGCTCGAGTGGTAAGAGGTCAGGTGATGAGTGTGAAACAAATGCAGTACGTAACCGCAGCACGTGCTTTGGGCTATCGCAGCGGAAGAATCATTTTCCATCACATCTTACCCAATATCATGGCACCGGTCATCGTGATATCAGCCGCCAATTTTGCAGCGGCCATTTTGATTGAAAGCGGCTTGAGTTTCCTGGGAATTGGGGCGCAACCGCCCACTCCAAGTTGGGGCGCTATGATCAAAGATCACTACAGCTACATCATTTTAGGAAAACCTTATTTGGCTATCATTCCAGGAGTTGCCATTATGAGTTTGGTCATGGCTTTTATGTTGGTGGGAAATGCTCTTAGAGATGCGCTGGATGTGAAGACCTAAAGACTAGCTATCTACAAGAGAAAGGTTGGATGAACAGCGCTCTTCTATCAAGATTCAAGATGACCTGAAAGAGTATTTCATTCAAAAATAAATCAAAAAGCCAGCTTTAGAAGCTGGCTTTCCTACATTTGGGCTTTGGTTAGTTATTCACTTTGAAGTACATTTCTGAGGCTAGAGGCCTTCATGTCTGTAAATCTGTTTAAGTCATTTTCAAAAGTTTTCAAGGCACTTTTATAAACATCACTTTTAGTGTTGGCCTTCAGAACGCCCGTTATTTTTAGAAGATCTTCCTGCAGCGCTTTGTCAATCACTATCCCCTGAAATTTGGGATCTAAGAAGTTTTTCAGTGAGGCGTTGATGGCTGGCAATGACTTTAATAAATCTAATGTAGCGCCAGCATCCAATGCATTGATCAGGTGATTTCCGCTAGCGTAAAAGAGCTTGATGTAGTTAGATCCAAGCTCACTCTTTGCAAGATGTGAGTCGCGCAACTCGTAGTAGAGATCATCTGCAAAGGCCCCTTCCGTGTTGTAGCCTTGCTTTTGGGCATGGTCAGCATACATGAAGCGGCCACAATCTGGACAATTCTGGCAAACAAACGCAGGCGATGCACAACATGCCGCCCCTCCACGCAGACAATTACCTACAATACCGCAGGCACCATCACCACTAATAATTACATCATCGACATGTGTCAACTCGTACCGTTGGGCAATGGCCTTCGTGGTCATCGCCAAGGTCAGATCGCTATAGTTGGAGCTTGCTTCGTACTCCGTGAATTTATCAATATATACAATATCAACGTCGTTTTTCGGAAACTCAAGAAGTTGGACTTTAAAAACATCCCGGATATATAATATGTTTGTAATGAAGGAGTTTTTTTGGTCATAACTGTCCGTGTTTTTATTGTAGGAGAACAGATCAAAATAAAAGTCTTTTGTAGTCTGCTGGTAGTAATAAACGCCTATTCCATTAAACAATCCGTCAGAGGAGAATAAAACTACGGTCTGGATGTCATAGGCTCCATTGTTGTTCTTCAAGAATAATGTATTGAGTTCATCCTTCCCCACTTTGGATACCGTGGCGTAGGAAGTTGTCCGGTCAATATAGTCTTCTGATTGTGTTGAAGCATTGTT
>CAWUKP010000158.1:0-6282 GCA_963922975.1 uncultured Spongiivirga sp.
GATTTGTATACGGAACGCGTGGCGCGGATCAAAGAAGTCATGCCCCATGCGTGTATTGGGGTGGATGTCATTGTTGGGTTTCCTGGGGAAACAAAAGAATTATTCTTGGAGACCTATCAATATTTGAGCGAGCTCGATATTTCATATCTACACGTTTTTACCTATTCCGAAAGAGATAATACCTTGGCGTCCTCTATGGAAGGGGCGGTATCCAAGAATGTACGCCACAAGCGAAGCAAACTACTGCGCGGTCTGTCTGTCAAGAAACGAAGGGCATTCTATGAGGCGCAATTAGGTAGCAAACGTACCGTACTTTTTGAGGGGGAAAATAAAGAGGGCTACATCCATGGATTTACGGAGAATTACGTAAAAGTCAAGGCTCCTTGGAATCCAGCACTAGTCAATACGATGCATACCATATTGCTCGACCGTATCGATGAGGATGGTTTGGTGCGCTTTCGCTTTGTAAATGAAGAAAAGGTAGCTTAATTAGATTCGAACGCCTACAGGCAACAGCTCCTTGAATTCCTTATGCCTCCTCAGAAACCCAGCTATTTTAGGACTGGTAGGCACAACATGTTGGTTCTTGGTTTCAATCAATCGTAAAACCGCCGTAATAAAGCGTTCTTCAAAGTCGCCTTCTTGTAACGCTTCGGGAATGATCAATTTGGTCAAGAAAATCTTTCGCTCTTGCATAGAGTACTCGATCTTGGCAAGGGCGTCGTCTTGCTTGTACTCGAATTGGCGTAAGAACTCGTTGTCGTGAATCGTTAATGCTTCATTCATCACTCTTCATTTTAAGGATTAGTAACTAAAACTTCAATTTTTAAAGCTTTGGCATCTAGGTTCTGTTGGTCGATTCCGGTTGGTTCTGTTGGCAAGAAGGGGTAATGGTGTAACAATAAAGCGTGTATTCTTCCAAGGAAAAACTTGAGAATGCATTGATGGAAAGTGTAGTAACAATGGAGAATTATTGTCTATTTTTACCTTGTAAAATTACTAAAAAAAAGCGTGCAATCGGCAGCCTAGCAGTTAAAGTTATCAAATGAATAAGCAACAGGTTTACATGATGCCAGGTTTGGCTGCCAATCCGTCCATTTTCGAGTACATCAAGCTTCCGAATGACCGATACGACGTACATTGGCTTACTTGGAGCCTACCCGAGAAAAAGGAATCTATGGAGTCTTATGCGAGGCGCATGTGTGAACAACTTCAACATGAAAACCCTGTTTTGATCGGTGTTTCTTTCGGCGGAATTTTAGTGCAGGAAATGAGCAAGCAAATTTCCACCGAAAAAACCGTGATCGTCAGCAGTGTGAAGCGTCAGTCAGAATTGCCGAAAAGAATGCGCATCGCTCGGGCAACCCAGCTGCACAAAATACTGCCCACACAATTGGTGCAAAACTTTGAAACCTTGGCGAAGTATACTGTTGGAGGTATGGCCCCTGACCGCATAGAGTTGTACAAAAAATACTTATCTATTAGGGATAAACAGTATTTGGATTGGGCGATCGATCAAGTAGTCAATTGGAAACAGCCAGAACCCTTAAAAGACGTGGTGCACATCCATGGCGATAAAGACGCCGTATTTCCTATAGGACACATCGACAATTGTATTCGTGTGAAAGGGGGTACCCATACGATGATCATCCATAAACATAAATGGTTCAACGAAAACCTTCCCCGAATACTAGGCGAATGAGCGTCCCTTTTATTAGATTTGTAAAAATTTGAAAATCAAACCACTATGGAATTTTTGAAGCGAGGATTAGTGATTGTAGGCGGCATCACGTTGGTGGCCCTTTTTGTGAATGCGGTGCAAGTGTCTGAGACCCAATCGGTACCAGCCAAAGTAACGCTAACTGAAATTCCTTCTCCTGAAGGGAAAATGCTGGAAGAAAATGATAACGATTACAACGTGTATGCGCTCGATCTCCCTGAAGAAGTGAGCTTTGCAGGGGAGAAAATGCCGTTGCACTTACCCGACATCAAAGAGCGTATGGATCGCGAGTTGCTGGTCAACACCTATTGGCAATCGAACGGTCTTTTGATGATCAAGAGGGCAAACAAGTACTTTCCCATCATCGAACCCATTCTAAAGAAGAATGGAGTACCAGATGATTTCAAATATTTGGCGGTTATTGAAAGTGGTTTGACGAATGCTACCTCCCCCGCAGGAGCCAAAGGTTTTTGGCAAATCTTGAAGGGAACGGGTCGAGAATATGGTTTGGAAGTAAACGATAATGTGGATGAACGATTTCATTTGGAAAAGGCCACGGAAGTAGCCTGTCGTTATTTGACCAAAAGCAAAGAGCGCTTTGGAAGCTGGACCTTAGCCGCAGCCGCCTACAACGCGGGCAACGCTGGCATCTCTAGAAAGCTAGAGGCACAGCAGGTGAGTAGCTATTACGACCTTTTACTGGGCGAAGAAACTGGGCGATATGTTTTTAGAATTGCTGCCCTCAAGGTGATTTTGAGCAATCCTGAGAAGTATGGCTTCAATTTTGAAGATGCTCAATTGTACAATTACATACCTACACGCACGGTGATGGTAGACACCGCCGTGAGTAATTTAGCGAGTTTTGCGAAAGAATTCGGGATGAATTACAAGACCTTGAAGATTCACAACCCTTGGTTGCGTGAGAACAAACTCAACAATGCTTCGAAGAAGAAGTATTTTATCGCGATCCCAGACCAGTCGTATTACAGCAGATAGCAGACAAAATTGCTAGCGTCGTTTTCCGCCCTTCATGGCGCGGTAACTTTGATTGCCCATTTGCATACCTTTCTGACCTGGTACGCGCTTCATTTGCTGTTGCATCATTTTAATCTGCTGGGTGAGCATGCCTTGCTTATCAAGCTGCTTGGCTTCTTTGAGTAGTTGTTGTGCTTCTTTGATACGTCGTTTTTGCATCACAATACCTGCTAAACTCAATTTCGCCATGGCGGTATCCTGACTAAAGTTCAATCCCAACGATAAGGCCTTTTTGAAATACTTTTCAGCATCCGTGAGGTTGGTTTGTGAAGCAATGATACCATTCAAATAGTTATGATATCCTTCTTGTTTCTTCACAAGCGCCGCTTTCGGATTTTGAATACGATCCAACCATTTCTTGGTCCCCTCCATGTCCTGCTTCCTGAGTCGTAAGAAAGCCAACATCAAAAGTTCATTTTTAAAATAAAGTAAAACGAAGATACCAGCTAGTAAGGTTAAGAAAATGCCGTTGCCGATGAAACCTTCTATGAATTGATACACAGCGAAGCCCAGAACCCCCGCGGCAAGAACTAATTTGATGTTTTTGTTGAACATGAAAATCACGTAATTTAGTGCCCGCAAAGGTAACACTTTCATTCAAAAATATTTTTCAACAGAATATTGCTTAAGCAAAAACTTGTCGTATATTTGCGCCCAGCTTTTCCAAAGGAGAAATTACAAGAATAAAGAAGAGTGACTGCTTGAGCAGTTTAAAGAAGAAATACGATGAAAAGAACATTTCAGCCATCTAAAAGAAAAAGAAGAAATAAGCACGGCTTCAGAGAGCGCATGGCATCTGTAAGCGGTCGTAAAGTGTTGGCAGCACGTCGCGCTAAAGGACGTAAGAAATTAAGTGTTTCTTCTGAACCAAGACATAAGAAATAAGGTGATCAGACCTTTTCAAAATAGCAAAGGTGTTACTTCTATCAGTAACACCTTTTTTTTGTCCATACCTCAACTAACAACGAAAAAGAAAAATACCAATGCCAAAACGTCAAGATCTTAAAACCATCTTAATTATTGGGTCTGGCCCTATCATTATCGGTCAAGCCTGTGAGTTCGACTATTCTGGTTCGCAAGCGTTACGCTCTCTGCGCGAAGATGGTATCAAGACCGTCTTAATCAACAGCAATCCTGCTACGATTATGACTGATCCGTCCATGGCCGATCATGTGTATCTCAAACCACTTAACACCAAATCGATTATCGAAATCCTCAAGGCGCATCCAGAGATCGATGCTGTACTGCCAACCATGGGTGGTCAGACGGCTCTGAATCTGTGTATTGAAGCCGATGAGAAGGGTATTTGGGAGGATTTTGACGTAGAGATCATCGGAGTAGACATCGATGCGATTAACATCACCGAAGATCGTGAACAATTTAGAGCACTGATGACCAAAATTGGTGTGGGAATGGCGCCGCAGGCCACCGCTACTTCTTTCTTGAAAGGAAAAGAAATCGCGCAAGAATTCGGTTTCCCTCTGGTTATTCGTGCTTCTTTTACGCTGGGTGGGGCAGGTGCCTCAATTGTATATGAGCCCGAAAAATTTGACGGTCTGCTCAGTCATGGGTTGGAAGTTTCCCCCATCCACGAAGTGATGATTGACAAGGCCATGATGGGATGGAAGGAATACGAGTTAGAATTGTTACGCGACAAGAATGACAATGTCGTGATCATCTGTACCATCGAAAACATGGATCCTATGGGCATCCACACAGGTGATTCGATCACGGTGGCGCCCGCCATGACACTTTCTGACAGAACGTTCCAGCGTATGCGAGATATGGCCATTCACATGATGCGAAGCATCGGTGATTTTGCGGGCGGATGTAATGTACAATTCGCCGTGAGCCCAGATGAGGAAGAAGAAATCATCGCAATTGAGATCAATCCTCGTGTTTCGCGCTCTTCTGCACTAGCGTCTAAGGCTACTGGATATCCGATTGCCAAAATTGCTGCCAAGTTGGCCATTGGCTATACTCTAGATGAGCTTGGGAATCAAATTACGGGCTCTACTTCTGCCTTGTTTGAGCCAACACTCGACTATGTAATTGTGAAGATTCCACGTTGGAACTTCGACAAGTTTGAAGGCTCAGACCGCACCAAGGGGCTTCAGATGAAGGCTGTTGGAGAAGTAAAGGGTATTGGTCGATCGTTTCAGGAAGCTTTGCAAAAAGCACCCCAGTCCTTAGAAATCAAACGTAATGGTCTGGGTGCGGACGGCAAAGGCTATAAAGATTACGAGACGATCATCAAAAAGTTGACCATCCCAAGTTGGGATCGTGTTTTTGTCATCTATGATGCCATTCAACTAGGGATTCCGTTGGCGCGTATCCACGAGATCACCAAGATCGACATGTGGTTCTTGAAAGAATACGAGGAATTACATTATTTAGAACAAGAAATTTCAAAATATACCATCGAAAGCCTTCCGAAGGCACTCTTGTTGGAAGCGAAGCAAAAGGGCTTTGCTGATCGCCAAATCGCGCATATGCTGGGCTGTTGGGAGAGTGAGGTTTACAAAAAGCGTGAAGAGCTTCACATCAATCGCGTATACAAGTTGGTGGATACTTGTGCCGCAGAGTTTAAGGCGCAAACGCCTTATTACTACTCTACTTTTGAAGCAGACGTAGAGACGCCGGCAGGCGAGCGTTCCGCAGCGAATGAAAGTGTAGTTACAGATCGAAAAAAGATCATTGTACTCGGTTCAGGGCCAAACCGTATCGGTCAAGGTATCGAGTTTGATTATTGTTGTGTTCATGGGGTGTTGGCCGCTGCGGAATGTGGGTACGAAACCATCATGATCAACTGTAACCCTGAAACCGTTTCCACAGATTTTGACACCGCAGATAAACTCTACTTCGAACCCGTTTTCTGGGAGCATATTTACGACATCATCCGTCACGAAAAACCAGAGGGTGTCATTGTTCAATTAGGAGGTCAGACCGCCTTGAAACTGGCTGAAAAGCTCTCGAAATACGGTATTAAGATCATCGGAACCACCTTTGAATCATTGGATCTTGCCGAAGACCGTGGAAACTTCTCTACCTTGCTGAAGGAAAACGATATTCCTTATCCAAGATTCGGTACCGCCGAAAGTGCGGATGAAGCTTTGGAATTGGCAGACGAATTAGGCTTCCCGCTCCTCGTGAGACCTTCCTACGTATTAGGCGGACAGGGCATGAAGATCGTGATCAACAAGGAGGATTTAGAAGCGCATGTGGTAGACTTGCTACGTAAGATTCCAAATAACAAATTGCTACTGGACCATTATCTAGATGGTGCCATCGAAGCCGAAGCAGACGCTATCTGTGATGGCGAGAATGTACACATTATCGGTATCATGGAGCATATTGAGCCCTGCGGTATTCACTCGGGCGATTCGAATGCTACCTTGCCACCCTTCAATCTAGGAGAATTTGTTCTGCAACAGATTAAAGACCATACGCATAAAATTGCGCTGGCACTCAATACGGTAGGTTTGATCAATATTCAGTTCGCTATTAAGGACGACAAAGTATATATC
>CAWUKP010000159.1:0-6241 GCA_963922975.1 uncultured Spongiivirga sp.
GACAATCAAACACAGACTTTTGAAGGTGCTTTTGAATTTGGAACGTTTGACTTCTCGAAAACCAGAACGGTCACTCCGGACTAAGAATTCTGATAGATATAGACTTCAGTAGCACCCAAACCATATTTTTGGTAATCGGCGTCGTAGTGTTTTACATTGTCGTAGCGACCAAAAAGATACTGTAGCTCCAGCTTGAGTACGCCTTCGCCTACGCCGTGAATAAAGACCACCTTTTGGATTTTCTTGCGCATAGCGAATTCCAACTGCCGCTTCGCCGTATCCAACTGCAAAGTCAACATTTCATGTTTGGTCATCCCTTTGGTGGATGGTGTGAGCTGATGAATGTGCAAATCGACCTCCATTTTTGGAAGGCTGCGCTCTTTGGGTTTGATGCGTACAGACTTTTTTTTGGTCGTTTCCTTTTCGCGGATGATTTCCACAATGTTCTGGGAACGTACGTCTAACGGAGCTCCGATCTTTACCACTTCGGAAATATCAAAGGTGAGCATAAAACCATCTTCGGGCATAACAGTCAGCAGATTGCCCTCTACCTTTACTACTTTGGCAGTAAGATTTTCATCTAAGACTTCAACCGTATCTCCAACTTCAATCTTCATCTTCGTCCAACAAATCTTCCAATTCTTCGGTGACCACAAAATCATCCTTTTCAGGACGAGGATTATCGGAAACCCATTTGGTTGTAGCCTTGTACAAACCGTACATCATAATGATCAGTCCTGCCACAAGAATGTAGATATTTTGGTCTTTCTCTTTGTTTTGTTCGAAAAAGATAAGTCCGCCCCCAGCAAAGATGAGGATGAAATGGATGAATTGTAGCGTAGCTGGTTTCATTACGTCGATTTTCTCTTTCATTCACAAAAATAATATATAAATTAGCCTTCATGCATTTAGCCACCTTCTTTTTAAAAATTGACGATTACATGCTGCCCTGTATGAATAAAAAACTGCTGGGCATAGATTGCTTCGGTTGTGGCATGCAACGTTCGCTGGCACTCATATTAAAAGGCGAATTTGTAGCCGCTTTTCATATGTATCCGGCTATTTATACCATGATTGTACTTTTTGCAGCCATCGGTATCAATGTGTTTACCAAGTTTAACATTTCAACCAAATTCATCAGTGGTCTGGCCATCCTTAATGGGCTGATCATTGTCATAAGCTACTTTATTAAATTCAACTAACAACTACATTATGGAACAACAAAAATTACCAAACGCTACGCTGATCCTTGTTTTCGGGATTCTTTCTATTGTTACTTGCTGCTGCTACGGTATCTTAGGTTTGATTTTTGGTATCATTGCCATTGTGATGGCCAAGAAAGCCACGGCTACCTATTTGGCTGCACCTGATCAATATACGGGATATCAAAATGTGAAAACAGGTCGTATTCTAGCGATTATCGGTGTTATTTTGAGTGCATTATATCTTGTGTATACTATTTACCTATTCAGTACTTTGGGTTACGATGGTATTCAAGAAATGCAACAGGAAATGTTGGAAAACTGGGGACAATAAGTCGTCAGCAGCCATACGGAAAAAGCCGCTCGATGAGCGGCTTTTTTTATGATACTAATTTCTCCTGAAAGACCTATCTTTTGATCTCTTTCAAGGTCTTCTCGATAATGTTCAAACATTCGTACAATTCTTCTTCCGTCATCACCAAAGGCGGTGCAAATCGAATAATATTTCCGTGGGTCGGTTTGGCCAACAAGCCATTTTCCTTCAAGGCCATACAAATATCCCAAGCGGTTGAACTGTCTTCCGTATCATTGATCACGATCGCGTTCAACAATCCTTTTCCGCGCACCAAACGCACTAAATCTGAGGAATCTGCAATGCGTTGCATTTCTTTTCGGAAGATTTCACCCAAATAATCCGCTTTCTCCGACAATTGCTCGTCGCGTACCACTTCCAAAGCCGCCATCGCTACTGCGCAAGCCAATGGGTTGCCTCCGAAAGTAGAACCATGATTACCAGGTCGAATCACTTCCATGATCTCATCGTTCGCTAAAACGGCGGAAACGGGAAGCACCCCTCCTGAAATGGCCTTGCCTAAGATCAAAATATCGGGCTTGACCTCTGGAGTTCCACTACATAGTTTGTCTTTACAATTACAATTGCCACAACTGGCCAACAAACGTCCGGTTCTGGCGATACCAGTTTGTACCTCATCGGCCACAAACAATACATTGTGTTGCTTACACAACGCGTGCGCTTGCTTCAAATAATCAGCATCTGGCACATATACGCCTGCTTCTCCTTGAATGGGCTCCACCATAAAGGCAGCTACATTTTTATCCTGAAGTGCTTCCTGCAAGGCACTGATATCGTTGTAACGAATGGATTGAATGCCTGGGGTGAATGGACCAAAGTTTTCAGTGGCCACAGGATCGTTGGATGCCGAAATGATACTGATGGTCCGTCCGTGGAAGTTGTTCTGACACACCAAAATTTTTGCTTGATTAGCAGGAATGCCTTTTTTCTCGTATCCCCATTTCCGGGCGAGCTTCATGGCCGTTTCAACGGCCTCGGCGCCTGTGTTCATGGGCAGTACTTTGTCGAAACCGAAAAAATCAGTGACGAATTTCTCATACTTCCCCAACATATCGTTGTAAAATGCTCGCGAAGTAAGGGTGAGTTGTTCGCCTTGTTCTTTCAAGGCATTGATGATGTGCGGATGACAGTGTCCCTGATTCACCGCTGAGTAGGCCGACAAAAAGTCGAAATACTTCTTTCCTTCTACGTCCCAAACATACACGCCTTCCCCTTTGCTCAAGACAACGGGTAGCGGATGATAATTTTGGGCTCCGTACTTTTCCTCCAAGGCCATTGCGTCCTTTGAAGAGATTGTTTCCAAAACTGACATGGTTCTAAAATTTTAGAATGAATAAAAAACCATTCCTTCTCTACCTTTATTCTTTCGAAAGAATTTCACCAAAGTACGTGGGGCCTGAAGTGCCTCTACTTTAGCGAAGGGCCCGCAGTGGCGAGCAACGAAAAAGCAGCGTGGGAGAGAAATCATCCCTGAGTGCAAATTACTAAAAAATGCGCGGTCAATACAATAGTTTTGACAATTTGCACTTCTGCACACATGTTAACACCCGCTACTGCTTGAGTTTGGCCGATAGTGAGGACACTTGTAACTCCAAGCGTTTCATTTCTCGTATCAAGTCTCGCTTATCCATTTGTAGCCAGCCAAAAAGCTTTAGAAAAGAAGAGATCATAATGCTTAAAAAACCGCCACTCGCCCATTTGATCAAGGCATTGGTCTCTTCTGCGGACAAGAATTGCACCAAGCAATACACAAAGAATCCAAAGGCGATGACTTGAACGATGGTCATCAAGACCACCAGCCACCCCAGTTTTCCTTTATGCAACTCACCTACCTTCCCTAAAAGGTTGAGTTCTTCCAATTCGTCATAGAATGCGGCCTCTTCTTCAGTGAGGGCTTCTTTGATCAATTTGTCGATGTCTTCAAGATCTTTTTTCATCTTTGTTGTCTTTTAATAGTTTCTTCAATTTTTCTCGAGCCCGAAATAAACGCGTTTTCACGGTTGCCAAGGGTACTTGTAGGATCGTTGAGATCTCTTTCAGCGAATATTCCTGTGTGTAGAACAAAGTCAGCACCAGTTGTTGTTCCTCGGAAAGCTGTTCAATGCTCTTTTTCAAATGCCCTCTAATGCCCTCTGGTTGTTGCTGCATCTCATCATTTTCAGGGTTCTCAGCCTTTATCTCCAAACTTGAGATTGATACACCTTGACGTTTCTTCTTGCTATGATCGATGGCTTTCCGGGTCACAATGGTCATGACCCAACTACCAAATCGATCTGCTTCCCGCAGATCATTTATCTTCTCAATGACCGTCTGCCACGTATCTTGTGCAATATCATTAGCTTGGTCTAAGTCCTTGGTATACCAATAGGCCTGCCTGCAAAGTCGATAATGCCAACGCTTGACCAATAAGCTCAAGGCCTTGCCATTGCCTGCTTGATAGGAAAGCACCAAAAGCTTGTCTGTTGTTCGGTCAGGTTTCATCGTACGAGTTACCTATATGACCTGCTTCGTTGAAAAAGGTTCCCATTCGGTGAAAAGAAATTCGGGAATGACCTCAAAAGGCAGTCATAAGCTTGGTACAAAATAGCTACTTTTGCGCCATGGCAAGAAATCGAGGAAAAAAGCTGATCGAAGGTGTGGAAGTTATTGACGCCGGGGCGAAGGGCAAAGCCGTAGGAAAGGCAGCAGACGGACGCGTGATCTTTATCAACAATGCCGTGCCTGGCGATGTGGTAGACGTACAAACCTTCAAAAGGCGAAAGGCGTATTATGAAGGCAGTGCCGTGCATTTTCATAGTTACTCCGATCGTCGTACTGAGCCCGTTTGCGAGCACTTTGGCACCTGCGGTGGTTGCAAATGGCAGCATATGGACTACGACAGTCAATTGTTCTTCAAGGAAAAGGAAGTTGTCAATAACTTGCAACGCCTTGGCGGTATTGAGTTACCCGAGATTTCCCCCATTTTGGGTTCTGCTGAACAGTATTTTTATCGGAACAAGATGGAATTTTCCTTTTCCAACAATCGTTGGATCACTCAGGAAGAAATGAAAGCAGGTGAAGAGATCAAGGATCGCAATGCCTTAGGCTTTCACATTCCCGGGATGTGGGATAAAATTCTCAACATCAACACCTGTCACTTGCAAGCCGATCCCAGCAATGCGATCCGAAATTTTGTCAAAGAAAAGGCAGAAGCCTTGGAATTGGCCTTCTTCGACCCAAGAAAACAAGAAGGCTTTTTACGAACCTTAATGCTGCGCACCACTTCTATTGGCGAAGTCATGGTGGTGATCCAATTCTTTCACGAGGACAAAGAACATCGCGAGCAGCTGCTGGATGCTATTCACCAAGAGTTCCCTGAGATCACCTCCCTACAGTACACGATTAATAGCAAAGGCAACGATACCTTGTACGATCAGCAGATTATTTGCTACGCGGGCCGTGATCATATTTTCGAGGAAATGGAAGGCTTGCGCTTTAAGATCAATGCCAAATCCTTCTACCAAACCAACTCGGAACAGGCCTACGAACTCTATAAACTTACGCGTGAGTTCGCGCAATTGACGGGTGAAGAATTGGTCTACGACTTATATACAGGAACAGGCACCATCGCACAATTTGTAGCGAAAAAAGCCAGCAAAGTGATTGGTGTAGAAGCCGTGCCAGACGCCATTGCCGCAGCCAAAGAGAACGCGCAATTAAACGGCATAGACAACGTTGACTTCTTTGTGGGCGATATGAAAAAGGTGTTCAACGCAGATTTCATTGCGACCCACGGCACGCCCGATGTGATCATCACCGATCCGCCACGAGATGGCATGCACAAAGAGGTGGTGCAGCAGATCTTGAACATTGCTCCACAACGTATGGTGTATGTAAGTTGTAACAGCGCCACCCAGGCACGCGACCTGAGTTTGATGGACGCACAATACCAAGTAACGAAGGTGCAGCCGGTGGATATGTTTCCGCAGACGCATCACGTTGAAAATATTGTACTTTTGGAGAAACGATCGTCTGTTGGTGATGAGGGCTCGAAATAAACGTCAAACTGAACTTGTTTGAGTTGCTCACCATGGAATGATTAAAACGATGAGATGCTGAATTGAATTCAGCAGGATGCCAAGCTTTGGCAAGACACCTATGAAGAAAACCATATTATTATTCCTTTTCGCGCTTTTTACGGCCTCGCTTTTCACCACGAGCTGCCAGCGCGACGATATCTGTTCGGAACCCACGACCACACCCAACTTAATCATTCGTTTTTATGACGCCACCGATGCCACGGAAACAAAAAGCGTCATCAATTTACGGGTCTTCGAATTGGGAGGTGATGAAATTGAGGTCGTCCCTAGTGGCACCACAGATTCTATTGCAATTCCGTTGCGAAGCCTTCAGGACTTCACCGAGTTCGTCTTCGTTTCAAATTCCTCGATAGACGAAATTGGCAACGAAACAGGCGATGTAGACACCTTGCGTATTGGTTACACGGTAAACGAACGTTTTTTGAGTCGCGGTTGTGGCGTAGTAGCCAACTACGAACTGCCCGCCAATGGCTTGCTTATTGAAGACGACGAACGCTGGATCATTTCCACAGAAATCATAACGTCCACCATCATTGATGAAACTGCAGCCCATGTTCAGATATTTCACTAGCCTATTGCTTGTATTG
>CAWUKP010000160.1:0-6214 GCA_963922975.1 uncultured Spongiivirga sp.
TTACATTTACGTATCAATGGTCTGTATATGAGGAACTTTTACTTTTTTGTTTTCGTTGCGCTTATCTGTTTTACGCTGCCAGCACAAATTATTGATATACCTGACCCGAATTTTAAGGCCGCTTTGGTCAATAGCCCTATCGTAGCTTTTAATGAGTATTCATGGAATCTTGAAGATGCAGATACTAATGATGATGGGGAAATACAAGTTTCGGAAGCTGAGACCATTCAAAAGTTATACCTCTACAATACAAATATCTCATCGGTTGAGGGCATTGAAAATTTCGTTAACCTAAAATATTTTTATGCCGAGAACTCACCACTTACCTATGTCGACTTAAGCCGCAATATCAGTTTGAATACAATTGGCTTCTATGATATGGAAGCATTGACACATCTGTTGATGAAAAACGGAAACGATGATACTGATCCTGGCCCTTATGGTGAAGGAGGTTTCAATATATTCAATTGCCCTAACCTAGCATATGTTTGCGTTGATGATTTTGAAAAGACTGCCATACAGAACGCTATAGGAAACGGAATTGTAATCAATTCCTATTGCGCTTCTCAAGCAGCTGGAGATACTGTTTTTGAAATAGGTGGGAAGAATAGTATGGATTCAGACTTAAACGGATGTGATACAAATGATTCTTATGTTGACTCCGTGCAATATCAAATTAGCAATGGGGCTGAAACAGCCATCATTGCCTCGAATCATCAAGGGGAATTTTATTTTCCCTTACTTGCTGGCAATCATACAATTACACCCGTCATAGATGACGTACATAATGCTTCTTACTTTTCGGCTAACCCAGCAAGTAGTTCGGTCTCCTTTCCAGCAGATGGAAGTTCGGTTACTGTAGATTTCTGCATTATTCCCAATGGTCCACCCATTATCTATTTCCCAGATGCAGATTTTAAAAATATCTTGGTCAACACCAATTGCGTGGATACTAATGGCAGCAACTTTGGAGATTCTGACGCCGACACCAATGATGATGGAGAAATTCAAATTACCGAGGCGGAAGCTGTCCTGAGATTACGGTTTGCCCCATATGATATTCAAGACATGACTGGAATTGAGTATTTCAAAAACCTGCAGCGATTGGTTTGTAAGGGAACACCTAGTTATTCAGGAATAGGTGACATAGGCTCTTTGAACCTTTCCCAGCTTCACGATCTGGAATACCTAGACTGTTCCTTCAACCAAATTTCTGCGCTGACCCTAAGCAGTGCTGGAAACCTAAAGAACTTGAGATGCGGAGGAAACAATTTAAGGTCCCTGGAAATCTCGAATCATACGCAATTAGAGGAAATATACGCATCCAACTATTATCCTGACCCAGGCGGCTTAGGTAACAACAATAGATTTGATCATGTCAATCTTGACGGCTTCAGTAAGTTAACAGGGGTTGCCTTGGCATTTACCAATTTGGAAAGTCTCAGTGTAAAAAACTGTCCTGAGCTCACCTATATCAGAGTAGAGAACGGCAATGCTTACGGCGGACAGGGATATTATCTTCAAACGCTTGATTTAGAAAACAATCAAAATCTAGTCAATATTTATAGTTCTTACAATAAGCTCACGAGTTTGGATCTCCCCCAAGCACCGAATCTAGAGAGGCTTGAATGCAAAGAAAGTGACCTCACTACGCTTGATGCACGTCAGAACTCCAAGTTACGATATCTAGATCTTTCATTAGGTGGCCAATTAGAATCGATTATTGTTAAGAATGGCAGCGAATTCGATTCTACCTACATTCCGTTTGAGGATATCTACGTCTATGAATTTGAATTTTGGGGGAATCCCGATCTCACCTACATATGCGCAGACGAGTTTGAGATTGAAAACATTAAAAATGAAGCTAGATCTTCAATTGTGGTAAATTCTTATTGTTCTTTTAGCCCAGGCGGCGAATTCTACACTATTGAAGGCACAGCAAGTATTGATGCTGGTTTAGACGGTTGTGATCCTAGTGATACTGGCTATCCATATCTAAAGTTTGATATCGTTGATGGCGGCACAACTGGCTCTTTCAGTGCAGATTTTGATGGAAACTATAACATTCCGGTACAAGCAGGACAACACACCGTAGCACCACAACTCGAAAACCCAGACTACTTTACAGTTTCGCCCGCAAGCTTTGTTGTAGACTTCCCAACTGATGCGAGCCCATATGTGCAAGATTTCTGTGTAACACCAAACGGAGTCAAGAACGATTTGGAAGTTACACTCCTTCCACTTAGCCTTGCACGTCCTGGGTTTGATGCACAATACAAGTTGATTTACAAAAACAAAGGCACTACTGCACTTTCAGGCAATGTGTCCTTGAACTTTCTGGACAACGTTTTGGATCTCAGTAGTGCCTCTCCTACCGCAGATTCACAAAATAGTGGCCTATTGAGCTGGAACTTTGCTAATCTTGCTCCTTTCGAAAGTCGCGAAATTATGGTGGTCATGAATTTGAATTCACCAACTGAAACCCCAGACCTCAATGATGGTGATCTACTTACTTTCACCGCCAACATTGAACCTTCTGCAAGCGACGAAGCACCTGAAGACAATACATTTGAGCTTGCTCAAACCGTGGTCAACTCCTTCGACCCCAATGATAAAACCTGTTTGGAAGGCAGTGTAGTTACCCCTGATATTATTGGCGAGTTTGTACACTACCTCATTCGCTTTGAAAACACGGGCTCAGCTAGCGCCATTAATGTGGTAGTCAAAGACGTCATCGATACCACCAAATTTGACATCGCCACACTATTCATCACAGACAGCAGTCATGATATGGTAACCAGAATAAATGGTAATACAGTAGAATTCATCTTTGAGAATATCAATCTGCCTTTTGACGATGCTACCAATGACGGACATATTGCTTTCAAAATCAGAACTTTGCCAAGTCTACAGGTTGGTGATAGCTTTGATAATGATGCGGAAATCTATTTCGATTTCAATTTCCCTATTCTGACCAACAATGCGGTGACCAATATTCAAAATGCACTTAGCAATGACTCCTTCAATCGAAGCGGTGATATTTTGGCCTATCCCAATCCTGTGAAAGATGTATTGAACCTTAAGTTAGAAGCTAGCATTGAAGCTGTTGAAGTTTTAGACCTTTCGGGAAGACTGCTCAAAAGAGTGGCGCTAATAGGAACACAAGACCAGTACACCTTAGACATAAAGAGCTTGCCTTCAGGTCTCTATGTGGTGAAGGTTCAGTCGGATGCTGGTGAATTTATCCAAAAAGTGATGAAAGAATAATCAAGCGGGCGTCCAAAAGAGGGAATCAAAATCTTTCACCTGATTCTCCACGACCTCCACACCTTCATTTTCTAGCAATTGTTGCATCAAATTGATGCCGTGAAAATGATGTTTCCCTGTTAAAACGCCGTTGCGATTTACCACGCGGTGCGCGGGCACGTCATCTGGACAGCTATTCATGGCCCAGCCAACCATACGTGCACTTCTAGCGGCTCCTAAATGCTTTGCTATGGCGCCATAAGAAGTAACACGGCCATAAGGAATCTGCCTCGCTACCTCATATACACGTTCAAAGAAATTGTCGTTTTTCATAGGCCCCTCACCTCAATCCCTTCCACAGGGAGAGGAAGTTTATTTCAGTTTGAATTGGATATACGTGATCGGTTTATGCTCTTCTAAATACATGCTTTCATAAAACGTCTGAATGCTCGTAACCTCTTCAGGACTTCCCGCATTCTTGTAGACATTGTGGTTTGCGTACACCACTTCATAGTCCAAACCGTGCAATAATCCCAAGGTGTAGCCGTGCATAAACTCGCTATCGGTTTTTAGATGCATGGTACCTCCAGATTTTAGGATCTTTTGATAGCGCTCTAGAAACGCCTGATTGGTCAGTCGATGCTTGGTGCGCTTGTATTTAATCTGTGGATCTGGAAAAGTAATCCAGATTTCATCAACTTCGCCTTCTGCAAAGAAATACTCGATAAGTTCAATCTGTGTTCTTAAAAAGGCTACGTTGCCTAGATTTTCCTCCAAAGCGGTCTTCGCACCTCGCCAGAAACGGGCGCCTTTGATGTCTACGCCAATGAAGTTCTTTTTGGGATATTTTTGCGCTAGTGCCACGCTGTATTCGCCTTTACCGCATCCCAATTCAAGTACGATGGGTAGGTCATTTTTGAAGAATCCCTGACGCCAATTCCCTTTCAAAGAAAAAATACCTGACATGGCTTCCTCGCGTGTTGGTTGGATCACATTGGCGAAGGTTTCGTTCTCTTTGAATCGCTTTAATTTATTCTTACTTCCCACTTTTGATGTCCTCAGTTTTCCATGTTAAACCCTCAGAAAGGGCTCCGATAACTTAACAATAGGGCAAAAATAAGGAAATCTTTAGCAGGCATAAATATGTGTACTTTTGGTTCAATGAATGCTGCTAAAACCATCTTAGTCGCCCCCTTAAACTGGGGAATGGGCCACGCCACGCGCTGCATCCCCATCATCCGTGAATTAAAAGAACACGGATTTGAGGTGGTATTGGGATCTGACGGAGTTGCCCTGGCGCTGCTTCAGAAAGAATTTCCGAAGTTGGAGTGTGTAGAATTGCCTAGCTATCACATTGAATATGCCAAAAAGGGGAAGTATTTCAAGTGGAAATTACTCAAGAATTCCCCGAAAATGATGAAGGCCATCAAAGAAGAGCGCAAGCAGGTGAAAGCTTTGGTAAAGTCAGGACGCATCGACGGAATTATCTCTGATAATCGCTTGGGTGTATACCACAAAAAGGTACCTTCTGTGTTTGTGACTCATCAATTAAAGGTGTTGACGGGCACAACCACTTGGCTAAGCACAAAGGCGCATCATCAATTCATTCGAAAATTTGACGAATGTTGGGTGCCCGATGTGGCAGGTACGCCTAATCTTTCTGGCAAATTGGGACATCCTAAAAAGCGCTCAAAAAATATTCATTATCTGGGTCCCCTGAGTAGGCTCGAATCCAAAGTTCTTCCTAAGAAGTACGATTTGATGATTATCCTTTCGGGGCCTGAACCCCAACGCACCTTATTGGAGGAGCGTTTGTCTGAAGAAGCAAAGCACTTCGATGGAAACGTACTATTTATTCGTGGCAAGATGGCCGCGAAGCAAGAGCAGTTCACCAATTTAAATTTAGATGTCTACAATTTTATGACCTCTTCTCAACTCGAACGCGCATTCAATGAGAGTGACCTCGTACTCTGTCGTTCGGGATATACTACGCTGATGGATTTGGCCAAACTGGGTAAGAAGGCTTTTTTTATCCCAACACCTGGGCAATTTGAGCAAGTTTATTTAGCCAAACGGATGAAAAAACTGCGGCTCGCCCCCTTTTGCGAGCAAGATGAATTTAAGATTGAAAAATTGCAAGAAGTAGCATCATACCAAGGGCTGTCGAACGTCTTCGATGTTGGAGACCTCAACCTCAGATTGTCCCTTTTCCAAGGTGAATGAAAACTCAGAGCCTACACCTGGATCACTTTCCACATAAATCTTTTCGCCATGGGCTTCAATGATGTGCTTCACGATCGAAAGTCCTAATCCTGAGCCACCTTCTTTTCGACTACCGCTTTTATCCACACGATAGAAACGCTCGAAAAGTCTGGGGAGATGCTCGGGTTCTATACCTTCGCCGTTATCCGTGATGCGAATGATCACTCGATTCCGAATTAGGTTTTCAATGCTCACTTCCGTAGTGCCGTCTTTTTTCCCGTATTTGATGGAATTCATCACCAAATTGGTCACCACCTGCTGTATGCGTTCTTTATCGGCCAGCACCATCACAGGCGTATATTGCATATCGAATGTCAACACGATATTCTTTTTTGAGGCCCTCATTTCAAGGAGATCGAAGACATTTTCAACCATTTCCACAATGTCAAATTCCTCCAATTCCAAATTCAGATCGCCAGTCTCCAGCTTGGTAATCATGTCTAAATCTTTCACAATGTAGATCAGGCGTTCTACCCCTTTGTTGGCTCGTTCGAGGTATTTTTTACGAACAGTTTTGTCTTTGATGGCACCATCCAGTAGGGTGAGAATGTAGCCTTGAACCGTAAACAAGGGCGTTTTGAGTTCGTGAGAAACATTCCCCAGAAACTCTTTACGGTAATTCTCGCGTACCCGTAGCGTTTCGATCTCCAGTTTTTTATCGCGTGCAAACTTGTTCACCTCTTTGGTCAAGGTGGCCATGTCTGTG